>JAJNBN010000515.1 GCA_021156225.1 Verrucomicrobiota bacterium
AACATCATCCAACTGGATGGTACGGGCGCTGCCACGGTGGAGATCAAGCGCGACGGCCGGCAGCGGGCGTTTGCCAAGCTCTTCCCGGATGCGAGCGGTCCGCAGATGTATGAAAAGCTGAAGGCCCTCCGCGCCGCCGGATTTGGCGCCGGCGAGCGCTATCAGGCGGTCGAGCCACTGGGTTTCATTCCGGCATACGAGCTGCTCCTCACGAAGCCGGCGGAGGGGCCAGCCGTGTCAACGCACATCGGTGTTGATGATGAAGCACTGGTGGCGGGCGCCAGGGAAGCGGGGGTATGGTTGGCGAAACTGCATCGTGCACCCATACGTACGGGGGCACCCAAGCCGCTGTTGGAGTCCGGAGAGCTGCTTTCCCTCGCGAGACGCCTGGCCAAGATGCTCTGCCGGCGACCGGAACATTTGTCTCTGGCACTCGACATGATTCAAGCCCTAGAGAAGCTGGCTGCGGAGACTGAGGACGGGTTGCGGGTCCAGAGCCACGGCCAGTATCGGCCGATCCACGTCTTCATCAGTGATGCCTCCGTGACGGTAATCGACCTGGACCGGAGCCGCCCCTGTGATCCTGCTCGCGATGTCGCCGAGTTTCTGCATCGCATGCGGATGACCATGTTTTGGCGCACCGGCGCCGTGGAGCCGGCGGATGCGGCGACTGACGCATTTTTGCACGCTTATCGCGCCGCGATGGCGGATCGACCATACTTGACGAACCTGCGGTTCCACTGGGCCCGCTATATCTTTCACAGTCTCAACCGCAAACTCAAAGGTCGTGACCATAGCGAGCTGGCTTTAGATGCGACTGTTGCCTTTTATCGGTCTGAATTTGAGAACGTGATCAACGGGCGGCTCAGCGCCTAGGGGGAGGTCTCATGGCCACCCCGCAGGCCCTGTCGAGGGACATCTGGACCAAGCGGAAGGAACATTTCCCATGAAGGATCAACTGCAGCCCGAGGGGAGCACATGGAGGAGTGTTCGCACAATCTACAGCACCTTTGGTCCCCATATCAAAACGTACTGGAAATGGTTCCTTTTCGCCTATGCGGGCCTCCTCGGCACAGTCCTCATGAACCTGGTTAAACCCTGGCCGTTGAAGCTCATTTTTGACTATATCCTGTTAAATAAACCGTTGCCGGATACGCTCGCCTCGATCAGTACCGTGGTGAGTCATGATAGCCTCGCCCTGTTAACCATTATCTGCTTTGGCATCGTGCTCTTGGCTGTTTTCGAGAGCCTTTTTTCATACACCAACAAATATTTCATAGCCGCCGCAGGGCACAGCATGATCAATGACGTACGACAGCGGGTCTTCGAGCACCTGCAAATCCTGCCGCAGTCGTTCCACCATACCAGCCGGTCCGGAGACTTGGTGGTACGATTGACGTCGGATATTAACGCGCTGAAGAAGTTGTTGATCAACTCTGTGGAGGATCTCGCCAAATATGGATTGACCTTTGCCAGCATCATCGTCATGATGCTCTGGATGGATTGGCAATTGACGCTCATCGCCTTTGTGATCGTACCCTTGCTGTACGTCATCTCATTCCGCTTTTCTGGCAAAGTCAAGGTGGTAGCGAAACAAAAGCGCCGCAAGGAAAGCGCAGTCGCTTCCATTGTGCAGGAGACGGTGACGTCTATGGCGGTGGTGCAGGCTTTTACGCAGGAAAATCGGGAAAACAAGCGCTTTGCCAAGGAGAACGACGAGAGTTTACAAGCGGACCTCACCAAAACACGCTTAGCCGGGATCTTCCGCCGAACAGTCCAAATCCTGATGGCCATCGGGACGGCGCTTGTCGTCTGGTATGGGGCGAGGCGCGTACTCGCAGGCGGGATGACCCCAGGGGATTTGATCGTCTTTACGGCGTATCTGAGAAACTTATACGGTCCCATTGGGGGATTTTCGGAACTTTTGATGGATTTCACCAGCGACCTGGTGGGTGGAGAGCGGGTGGCAGAGATTCTGAAGACGGATAGTGCGGTGCGAGACGCCCCTGATGCGATCCAAGCCCCTCTACTCCGAGGGGAAGTCGCGTTTGAGCACGTGACCTTTGGCTATGAGCCGGAGAAGCGTGTGTTGCAGGAGCTCTCCTTCGCTGCGAAGCCTGGCGACACGGTGGCGTTGGTGGGCTTCAGCGGTACAGGGAAGTCAACCGTGATCAATTTGCTTTTGCGGTTTTTTGATCCTTGGCAAGGTCGGGTCTTGATCGATGGTCAGGACATTCGCCGGTTCACCCTGCAATCGCTCCGCAGCCAGATGAGCGTCGTCCTCCAGGAACCCATTCTCCTGCGCCGCACGATTCGCGAAAACATCGCCTATGGCAAGCCGCACGCGCGTATGGAGGAGGTCTTCGCCGCGGCGCAGAAGGCGCAGGCTGACGATTTTATTCGGCAGTTGCCGCGGGGCTACGAGACCCATCTCGGTGAGCGCGGAAGCAACCTGTCCGGCGGTCAGAGACAGCGGATTGCCCTGGCTCGGGCCTTCTTGAGAAATGCCCCCATCCTGATCCTCGATGAACCGGCGACGGGTCTCGATGCGTTCACAGAAGCGCAACTCCACGGCACGTTGAACTTGCTCATGCACGGGAAGACGACCTTTATTATCGCCCACCGTTTTTCCACCATTGAGAAAGCGGATCTGATCTTGGTGATCGAAGACGGCCGAGTCGTCGAGCAAGGAACCCACGCTGAACTGTTAACCCACAGTGGCCTCTATCACTATCTATACACCTTGCAACATGAGCAGGTTACAGCATCTATCAGACCAGAAGGAGGTGCGCCACAGCCGGTCGCATGACGCCGTGGCAGGGCTGCCGTAGACAATCGATCTCTACACGCAAGAGAGAGGAAGGGATAGATGGTGACACGCATCGATCAAAACCAGTTTGTCGTCATGATGCGCTTTGGGTGCCTGGCCTGCATGCTAGCGTTTGTCCTCCCTGCCCATGCCCAGCTACCGGACACGCTCCTCGCTGGTACGCGAGTCGAGGTGGAGGGCAAAGGGGCTGGAGCTGGAAGCATCCGGGCAGAGGAGGTTGAGATTCAGTCGCAACGCGGGGGCAAGGATACGCTCAAAGGGAGCGTCCGCACGGTCGATCCTGCGTCCCAGACGCTGACCGTCGCTGGCGTGAAGATCGTCGCTTCTGATGCGACTCTGCTTGAGGGGCCCGACCGCGAACCCGTGCCCTTTTCCGAGTTTCAACCGGGCCAGCGGCTGAAAGCGGAAGGCGTGTTTGGCCAGGATGGACACTTCACAGCTGAGCGGCTGAGCGTTAGGCAGGAAAAAGCTGAGAAAGCGGATGAGGTGGCATTCGAAGGACCTGTCCAACAAGTCGATCCTGGCAGCAAAACCTTTACGGTGTTCGGCGTCACGGTCATGGTGACCCCTCGGACAGCATTTCAGCGCGAGAGGAATTGAGTGCAGAGGGGGCTGCTACAACCGAGGGTCTTTAGGAAGAAGCGTACGACTGTCCACCGTTTTTCATGCGCATCGCTTC
>JAJNBN010000516.1 GCA_021156225.1 Verrucomicrobiota bacterium
AGTTCGGACCTGCGGTGAGTAACGGCGTCACTTGCAGCCTTGCTACATTTTTAGGACATACATTGTAAGGCCCCTCTGCTTATGGAAAAAGACCCTGAGCCAACAGAGCCATTGTTCTCCGGCGAGAATCCTCCGCACGCTGTAAGCCCGGCGGGTGAGAGCCCGATCTTCACCTGGGGCGTCCGGGCGGTTTATGTCATGATCATGGTTTTGCTGGTGGCTATCGCGGTCCCCAATTTCATGAAAGCGCGGACGACGGCGGGGAAGAATGCCTGCGTGGCAAATCTGAAACAGATAGATGGGGCCATCAAGCAATGGGTTCTGGAGAATAAGAAGACGAATGCCGATCCGGTGGATATGGCGCAGGCCGCGATGTTTCTGAAGGGCGGGGTGCTGCCGTCTTGTCCTAATGGCGGCACCTATTCTCCGGGGATCACGATTGGCGACAAACCCATCTGTTCAATGGGCGAAAAATCTCCTGAAGGGCATAGGCTGCCTTAAACGATTTGACGGCGCTACTCGGTCCCATTGATTCGTCTGACTTCGGGGTTTTGCATCCTAGTTGAAGACGGCCCGTCACCGCCCCGGATGTCTGCGAAATTTTGGTTTAGGATCGCAATCGGCGGCGGCGATGACACCGACCTTGTTGGACACCAATCCGCGAGCACCAGGGCGGCCCGCCAGTTCCAGCCAGCGGTCCCGGATGAAGGCCAGTTTGAAATTATGCGCCTCGCCCACTGCGAAGCACGTAGGTAACCGCTTGGGCAGGCTATCGCGGTTCACATAAGTATAGATGGAGGTGCCTTTTTGGAACAAATGCAGTCCGATGATGGTTTGGCACTTGGGACAGTGCAAAGGCTCAAAAGGCATCCCTCTCACCGCCACATGGGGCACCGTTTCCCTCGGAATCATCTCAAAGAACGTCTTGCGGGAACGCCGTTGCAGTTCGATGGGGCGCCACTCGAAGCTGGCGCGTTCCTTGGGCGTCAACAGCTTCAAGAAATCCGCGGAAAAGTATTGAAATGGTTTCTGCCACACGAAGCCGCCGTCGTATCCGGAAGCCACGCCATCAATGACCAATGGCGCAGCCGTGCGCTCGCCCAAGAACGTGCCGCAGTGAGGGCAGACGCCGCCGGAAAAGAGATGCTTGTCCTCGCCGACGATGCGGCTGTGGGTATTCCCCCCGACATGCACGATCGCGATATCCAGCAGCTTCGCCGGTTTGCTGGATTCGGGCGCGGGCGGTAGGTATTCGCGGACGTTCTCGCCGTCTCCCGCGATCTCCATGATCTCGCCCGCGAGGATTTCATCCGCTTCCTCAAAGGTGCGGGCGGAAGCCTTGATCTTGGGGTTCTTCTTAAGCCAGACCTGATACTTGGTGCCGACTTTCTTCCAGGTGCAGATATAAACTTTCCCTTCCATAAACCTCCTTTTTGGTCAACCTGCCATTTCAACGCCAGCTAGCTCAAACTCTTTTTAGCGTCTCCCTAACCGCCTTGGCGGTCACGGCGACATCATCTTTGGGCAATTCCCCTTCGCCCCTCACTTTATCGCGACTGAAAACATTGCCCGCCAGCAACGCTGTAACTGCCAATGTCAGCAGTAATCGGTTTTCAGTGGAGGATCTCATCGGCATTACCTGTTCAGGCTAGAATGATTGGCTGCGTTGTCGAGGGGTTAAATATTTCATGCCCCCGTCGTTGCATCAATTCCCCTTCACACGGATATAAAACCTGCTAGTTTACTGATTGTGAAACTCGCGGATTTGAATCTTGCGGATGAACCGCTTCATCGTGCCTTAAAACAGGTGAGGGCGCGCGAGCTTCCTTGGTACGCCTGTTTCCTCTTACTGTTCATCCTCACTTGGGTGCCGTACTTCATCTACGACAGCTCCTGGCTGTTGTTGCTACCCTTGATGGTCATTCCTTTGATCTACACAGCGGAGAAAAAGCACGATGGTCAGACAAAGGCATTGTTTGAAGCCCTGCCTGCCGATTCACAGGAAGAGTTGAAGCGGCGTGAGATCTATGCTGCTCAGATGCAGAAAAAGTATGCCATGATCATAATTCCTGTCATGACCCTATGCTGCATCGGCCTCGTCTATTGGGGGCAGCACATCATGGAGAAGTATGATCGAGAGGCGGACGAAAAGCTGGCTATCCGGATACAGCAGTTGCGCGATGCGTCAGGACGCAAGTAGCTCCTGAAGTTGGCCGTTACGAATAACCTTCCCCATTGCCGCCATGCCTCTTGCGTGGCACCTTGCTGTTGTGGCTCATCTGAAACTCCAAGCCTTGCGCGAGTTGTTGCGCGGTTACGGTTCCTGCCTCGTCGCCTATTCAGGCGGGGTGGATTCTGTGTTCCTCGCCATGGTGGCGCATCAGGAGTTGGGAGATAAGATGCTGGCGGTGATCGCGGATTCGGCGAGTTTGCCGCGGGAGGAGCTGGCGGAGGCGGTGGAGCTGGGTGAGCGGTTTCAATTTCCCGTACGGGTCATTGCCACGGATGAGTTCAACAATCCCGAGTATCTGGCGAATCCGGTCAACCGTTGTTATTTCTGCAAGCATGAGCTTTTCACGGAGCTCGCGCCGTTGGCGGTAAAAGAGCAGTTCGCGGTGATCGCCTATGGGGAGAACGCGAGTGATGTGGGTGATTTCCGCCCCGGAGCGCAGGCGGCGAAGGAATTTCAGGTGCGTGCTCCGTTGAAGGAAGCGGGTCTGACGAAGGCGGAGATCCGGCAGTTCTCGGCAGAGTTGGGTCTGCCCACGGCGGATAAACCGCAGATGGCGTGCCTCAGCTCACGCATCCCCTATGGTGAACCGGTGACGCGCGTGAAGCTGGGGATGATCGAGCGGGCGGAGAAGGTGCTGCGCGATCTGGGGTTCTATGATGTACGGGTGAGGCATCATGAGTTAGGGGCGAGGGTAGAGGTGCGAGGTGCGAAAGGGCCGGAAGCCGAAACGGCTGCGAAGCATCTGGCGCGGATCGAGGTGGGACCGAGTGAGATCGCGCGGTTGCTGGCGGGCGAGACGTATCAGCAGGTGGCGGCGCAGTTGAAGGAGATTGGGTATGCGCACGTGACGCTGGATCTGGAAGGATATCGCCGGGGCAGTCTGAATGAGAAGGTAAATGTTCCCACCACGCAAACCGCTGCTTAGTTCAGCTACAGTTCAAGGAGAGATGTTTTGCTGTTCTTCGGCGATTCGAAGATTTTCGAGGATCTGTCCGAATTTCTCCTCTGTCGTCTTATCCATGAAAGTTATTTCCCCGGTATCCGGAGCCATCTTCCATTTCCCCCAGTGGTGGCTCAATGCATCCAAAAACTCCGTCGTTGCCTGCGCCCAACGTGCATTGGCCGTCTGTTGTTTTTGTAATTTAGGGTACTTTTCGTAATAAGACCTTTCGAATTCGCCGACATTCTGCTCCACCACACCTGCCGGAATGGCACGGGATTCAAATGTCGCCCGGTATCTTGTCCCGCTGTGATGGCTGGCATTTGACAGAC
>JAJNBN010000031.1 GCA_021156225.1 Verrucomicrobiota bacterium
GAAGAACTGTCGCTCAAAAACCTCCAAGTCATCGCCACCTGCTCGCACGATACCGGTGCCGCCGTTGCCGCTGTGCCTGCTCGCGGACAGAACTGGGCCTACCTCAGCTCCGGCACCTGGTCCCTCCTCGGCGTGGAACTCAATCGCCCCGTCCTTACCGATCTCTGCCGCACGCATAACTTCACCAATGAACTCGGCTACGGCGGCACCGTGCGCCTCCTGAAAAATATCGTCGGCCTCTGGGTGATCCAGGAATGCCGCCGCCAATGGGCCGCCGAAGGCAACGACATCGACTACGGCACCCTCACCAAACTCGCCGCCGATGCGCCCCCATTCACATCCATCCTCGATCTGACGGATAAACGCTTCGTCGCTCCCGGTGACATGCCCGCGAAGATCGCCACCTTCTGCCGCGAGACCCATCAACCCGCGCCCACCTCACCCGGTGCCATCGCCCGCTGCGTCTTGGAAAGCCTCGCCCTGATGTACGACCGCACCCTGCGCCAGGCCGAAGCCGTCTCCGGCCTGAAAACCGAAGTCCTCCACATCGTCGGAGGCGGCAGCCAGAACAAGCTGCTGAACCAGTTCGCCGCCAACGCCACCGGCCGCACCGTCATCGCCGGCCCCGTCGAAGCCACCGCCCTCGGCAACGTCATTTTGCAAGCCATCACCCTCGGCCATATCCCAACCCTCGCCGCCGCCCGCACCCTCATCGCCACCTCCTTCGCCGTGGAGACGTATCAGCCAACGGAGCGAGAAGCGTGGCGAGTAGCTGCACGGAAGCTGGAGCAGCTAATAGAGAAAAAGTGACGATAGCTTTGACGCAATCGAATCGCCGCCAGGGGGAGCACGGCTTTTAAGCCGCTTCACCATTCATAAGCAAAGCAGAGATAAGAAAGCATGAGAGCACTCGATAGCCTTGGAGCGAAATGGCGCTCTTGGATTTTTGAATACTGAAGCGGCTTAAAAGCCGCGCTCCAAAAACTCACCTCGCCGTCTCACCACGCAAGAACTCGGGCATCAACCTTACCGGCCTCACCGGTTTCACCCCACGCTCCAGCACCTGCACCAGCGCTTCCCCCACCTTCCGTGCGAACTGCTGCGGCCGACTCGTATAACGCGCCAGCGTCGGCACCACATGTTGCAGATACGGATCCTCATCCCGACTGATCAGCACCACATCCTGCGGCACCTTGAGTCCGCGCCGTTGCAGATGCGTCAGCACCGTGAGCGCATGCGCCGAGCGCGCGATCAAAAACGCCGTCGGTGCTTCCGCCAGTGCCAGCAACCGATCCACCTTCGCGCAAACTCCTGTGACGGAAGCATCATGCCGCACGATCTTCACCTCGCCCTTCACCGCCCCTTCGCGAAAACCATCCTCACTCTCCTGATCCCCCGGACATCCGCTCGACGGCAGCAGCAACGCCAACCGCTTATGCCCATGCCCGCTGAACCACTGCGCCGCATGCCGGCACGCAGCCCGGTAATCTACATCTACCGAAGGCAACGGATCATCCGGCGGACACGACCCCACCACCAGCGCCGGTATCTTATGCTTCGCAAACCACCGCTGCATCGGCTCCGTGGAAAGAAATAGCACCCACGCCGCTGAGGGATGACTCTGCACCAGTTCCTCCCAAGTCCGCTCCGCCCGCGCATGATACGCCGAAGGCCGCACCACCAGCTCCATGCCCTGCCCCAGCTCCGCCAGGCGCACCCGCAACTCATTGATCCAGAACAAAACCATCGGCGGCACCTCATCCAGCGGATGCGGGGAGAGCAGGCAGATCGACTTCGGCACGCCCGGGCTCACCTTTCGTTTGCCATGCACCGTGAGCGCCTGCCGCCGTTTTCCGTGTGACGTTTGCAAGAGCCCTTCCTTCTCCAATTGCGCCAGCGCCGCGCGCAACGTCGGTCGGCTCACCCGCAATTGTTCCGCCAGCAAGCGCTCGCCCGGAAGTGCTCCCGGCCACCGGCCCCCCGCCAGTCCCTCACGCAAAATGCGCGCGGTCTGCGTGACGAGCGAAACCCGCTCCGGCAATGGCAAGGCTGCATGAATAGACGATACTGCTTTCATGAATGACTGGTCAAAGGACTTGACCAGCAGCATGTCGTTGCCGATACCAGACGCAAGCCAACAATGCATCCCGTGCCTTCAAGCTCTTTTTTAAACGCGTCAGGTTTACCTGACCCCGCTGAACCCCAACGGGGTTCCATAAATCAGCCCAGGGTTGCGAGGCACGAGCTACCCTGGGTAAGCGTGCGAAAATTCATCTACCCTGAAAGGGTTGCGTCTTGAGGGTTCATATATGTCTATCTTACCCCACTCCGACCTCCTCCAGCTCAAACGCTGGAACACCCCCACCATCTACAATGGCTGGGAACAGCTCACCAAACACAACGCCGCCCGAGCTGCCTTCAATCTCGAGGAAACCCGTGATTTCATGCCGCAGATGGGCCCCATGGTCGGCTACGCCGTCACCGTCGTCATCGAACCCAGCAATGCCACCCACAAACAAAACGCCAATGCGTGGGCCGACTACCGTCGCTACGTCGCCAGCGTGGAAGGCCCGAAGATCGTTGTCGTGCAAGACCTCGATAAACCAAACGTCATCGGTGCCTTCTGGGGCGAAGTTAACAGCAATGTTCACAAAGCCCTCGGCTGCGTCGGCACCATCACCGATGGCGGCATCCGCGATCTCGATGAGATGAACAACGCCGGTTTCAAAGCCCTCGCCCGCCGCCTCTGCGTCGGCCACGCCCACTCCACCCCCGTTCGCTGGAATGTGGAGGTCGAAGTCTTCGGCCGTAAAGTCGAGCCCGGCCAACTCATCCACGCGGATAAACACGGCTTCCTCGCCATCCCCTTCGGTGAAGAACCCGGTCTGCTCGACGCCGCCCGCTTCATGGACAGCAACGAATGCGAGACCCTCATCCCCGCCGCCCGTGGCAGCACCGGCTGCAGCACGGATGAGATCATCGAGAAGCTGGGCAAAGCCGGTGCGGAGTTCGGAGCCAAGGCCAAAGCAAAGTTTCAGCGTGGCGGCGAGTGGAAGTGATGCGGTTGGAGCGCGGCTTTTAAGCCGCTTCAATGTCCGTCAACCAACCAGCATTGATTTCGGCATGGGACACTCGCTTGCCATAGCGCTTTTTTCGCCTGCTTTGCTTATGAATGGTGAAGCGGCCTAAAGGCCGCGTTCCTTTGGACTCTTACGTTGACCGTCTCCCCATTTCCTCTAGCATTCTTCAATCAAGTCACTGCTCCCGCTCCGCTATCTCGCTTGGCGGCATTGCTGTGACTTGATTGACGAATCATGAAAAGCCGTATCCTTAGCGTTGTGCTGGCCTGCCTTGGGCTTGCGCTCTCATTTTCCTCCGCCTCCGCCCAAACCGCGACGAACAAGCCTGCCGCTAAACCAGCACCGGTAGTTGAGCGGAAAGCCCCGCCCTACATCATCCTGAAAGTGGACGATCTGCGGAATGCCGGCGGCAAAGTCCATCCGCGCTGGCAAAAGTTCGTAGACTTTACCGCCGAGCGAAAGATCAAGTCCGCCATCGGCATCATTGCAGATTCACTGGAAAAGGATGATCCGAAGTATTTCCAGTGGATCAAAGACCAGCACGCCAAGGGCCTCATCGAATTCTGGAACCACGGCTACAACCACAAAGAATGGGAAGTGGACGGCAAGAAGGTGCAGGAGTTCAAAGGCCCATCCTACGAGGATCAGAAAAAGAATCTGCTGCGCTGCAATGAACTCGCGAAACAGAAGCTGGGATTCACCTTCCCCGCCTTCGGCGCACCGTTTAACGCCATTGATGCCAACACGGCCAAAGCCCTGTCCGAAGACCCCGACACCACCATCTGGCTTTACGGTGACCTGAAGAATCCCGCCGGCAAGATCGTCATGGACCGGGTCGGTTCCGTGAACATCGAGGCCCCGACCTTTGTTCCCAGCCTCCAAAAATTCAAAGCAGGCTACGCCCTGAATCCCACGCGCGATTACTTCGTCATCCAAGGCCACCCAGCGCAATGGACAGATGAACGCTTCGCCCAATTCGTTGAACTCATCGATTTCCTCGTGCAGGAAAAAGCCGTCTTCGTCACGCCTTCCGAATACGTGAAATTGAAAGGCCTGAAGCCCGCCGTCGCCCCTAAGAAATAATTTTTCCGATTCCTAAAACACACCGTCATTATGCGTTTACGTATCCCCCTGTTCTCGCTGGCGCTATTCGCCGCCAGCCTTTCCGCCCATGCCGATGCCAGGCTCGCCAGCATCTTTGGCGACAATATGGTCCTCCAGCGCGATCAAAAGCTGCCCGTCTGGGGTTGGGCCTCGCCCGGTGAAGCCGTCTCTGTGCAACTGGACAGCCAGAGCGCCGTCTCCACCACTGCCGATACCGCTGGCAAATGGCGTGTGGAACTCCCCGCTCAAAAAGCGGACGGCAAAGCACGCACGCTGACGGTGAAAGCAAACAACACCCTCACGTTGAAAGACGTGCTCGTGGGTGAAGTGTGGCTCTGCTCCGGTCAATCGAACATGGAGTGGTCCGTCGCCGCCAGTGCGAATCCGCAAGAGGAGATCGCGGCGGCCAACTATCCTACCATCCGCCACATCAAGGTGCCGCTGAAGCCCGCCAGCGTGCCGCAGGATGAGTTCAAGGCCTCCTGGCAAGTATGCTCGCCCCAGACGGCCGGAAGCTTTACTGCCGCCGGTTATTTCATGGCGCGCAAGCTGCAAAAGGAACTGGGCGTGCCCATCGGCCTCATCAATTCTTCTTGGGGCGGCACACGCATCGAGCCGTGGACACCCGTCTCCGGCTTCGCCGATGTGCCTGCGGTGAAGGACATCCACAACCAAGTCGTCAAGACGCTGCCAGATAGCCCGCTCTATCAGCAGAAGCTCAAACAGCATCTGGAAGCAGTGGACAAATGGAGCGTCACGGCCAGGGAAGCGTTGGCCGCCAATCGCCCCGTGCCAGTCACGCCGGTGTTCCCGCCTGATTTCGCCCCGCTGACGAATCATCAATCGCCGACCACTTTGTTCAACGCCATGATCAATCCCTTCGTCGGCTTCCCCATCCGCGGCGCCATCTGGTATCAGGGCGAGTCGAACCATGGTGAAGGCATGCTCTACACCGAGAAGATGAAGGCGCTCATCCAGGGCTGGCGCAAGATCTGGGGCATCGGCGAGTTCCCTTTCCTCTATGTGCAGATCGCCCCATATAAGTATGGTGCCGAAGATCCGAATGTGCTCGCCACCTTCTGGGAAGCCCAGAGCGCCGCCCAAGCCATCCCGAACACCGGCATGGTGGTGACCACAGACATCGCGAACCTGAACGACATTCATCCAAAGAATAAGCAAGACGTGGGTCTGCGCCTTGCCCTGCTCGCCTTGAAGAACACCTACGGCAAGAGCGATGTCGTCGCGAACGGTCCGAAGTTCAAATCGATCAAGCCGGAAGGCGACAAGCTCCGCGTGACCTTCGAGAACACGGCCGGCGGCTTGAAGTCCCGCGATCAAAAGCCGCTCACTTGGTTCGAGATCATCGGGCCAGAAACGGATTTCACCAAGGCCGATGCCGTGATTGAAGGTGATTCCGTGGTGCTTTCCTCACCAAATGTGAAGAACCCGGTGGCGATGCGTTTCGCCTGGCACAAGGATGCCGAGCCGAATCTCGCCAATGGTGCCGGCTTGCCCGCCGAAACGTTCCGCGCCGGTGAAGTGCCGAAGATCGATTACCTCACCACGAAAGTTTCCGAGGCCGCCGGTTACAAGCTGGTCTATGACCTGGACCTCGCGAAGCTCGGTGCGAACATCAAGTATGACGTGGATAACTCCGCCTCGCTGAAGGGTGAATTCGATCGCGTCGCTTACTTCCTCGAACTGCGCGGACCGCAAGGCGTCACGTATTCCTACGTGTCCATGGACACGTTCACCACGGACATCAAGAAGATCGGCATTCCCACGGTGGCTTCTGGCGCCAAGTTCCAGACACTGGTGAAGAACGCGAATGTGATCTCCAACCTGAAGGATATCCCGAATGGGACGTTTGCAGGCGATTGCAACATCGAGTTCTGGCCGAACAACTACGGCCCGCTGAACGCGGGTAAAGTCGCCGGAGCATCCGACACCGCCTTTGATACAGGCGACATGATTGATGCCTTGGTGGATGGCTACGGCTCCATGCAGATCCACAACTTCAAAGCCAAGCAGACGCTGTTCGCCATCAACAACTGGAAGGCGGCCGCCAATGCGAACATCGGCATCGGCAACAGCACCGGTGATACGAAGGACTGGACATTCGTGGGCAACGCCAGCTCCTACGGCCAAAAACGACTGCGCGTGCTAGTCCGCATGAAGTAACGGGTTGCACCCGTGGGCCTACTTTAAGGCAATTGCAATCATCCGGCAGGTTAACAGCCTGCCGGATTTTTGTTTTTTGGAGCGCGACTCTCCGAGTCGCAGCAACGTTCAATGGTCAAGTGGCGTGAAGTATCTCACAGACAACGCATCTAGCGTGGAACCCGGTATTGTTTTTTAGAACCCCACTTGCTCAGGTGCATTGCTGCGGGTCGCAGACCCGCGCTCCATAAGCGCAGTGGTCAGATCAACTAACCAGTCACCCCAACTTGCCAGCCATCATCACACCGGCCCATCATCCGCCATGCACCTGTTCCATCTCTTTTCGCGACGTGTCGTGTGGACTGTCTGCGTCGCCTGGCTGGTTGCTTCATCCCTCGCTGTCCATGCCGCTGAAACCATCACCGCTGAGGTGTGCATCTACGGCGGCACCTCCGGCGGCGTCTCCGCTGCCGTGCAAGCCGCGCGCATGGGCAAGAAAACCATCCTCGTCGAACCCGGCAAACATCTTGGCGGCATGACGTCCGGGGGATTGGGTGCGGTGGATATCGGCGATCCGCGCTCGGTCGGCGGCATTGCCCGCGAATACTTCACCCGCCTCGTCGCTACCTATGGCCAAACACTCGTTTGGGACAAACCGTTTGAGAGCAAGGCCGGTGGCGGTCCGGCCACGGGTGGTGCCTATTCCATTGAACCGCATGTCGCCGAGAAAGTTTTCACCGAGATGGCGATGGAAGCCGGAGTGACCATCTATTTCAGCGCCCGCCTCGCAAAGGTCCGAAAGCAAGGCGCACGCATCACCGAATTTATCACCGAGGATGGCCGCACGTTCCGCGCCCAGATGTTCATCGACACCACTTACGAAGGCGATCTGATGGCCAAAGCGGGCGTTTCCTACACCGTGATGCGCGAGGGAAATGCGAAGTATGGGGAGACGTATAATGGCATCCACTACACGGAGAAATATCAGCCTCGCACGAATCACGGGAAGCCGGGGGCGAATGGTCGCGTGCCCGGCGGGCAAGGCGTGTGGGATCGTGATCTACCTCTTGATCCATATGTCGTTCCCGGCAAGCCGGACAGCGGTTTGCTCCCCCTCGTGCAAGCGGGTGACCCCGGCAAACCAGGCGACCCCGCACCCGGTGTGCAGGCCTATTGCTACCGTCTTTGCCTCACGACGAATGCCAATCGCATCCCCATCACCGCACCGCCGGGCTATGATGCGAAGCGTTATGAACTCGTCGCCCGTTTTATCGAAGGTTGCGTGAAGCTGGGTGACGACATAGACCTCCGCTGGTTCTCAAAATACGACCCGTTGCCCAATGGTAAGTTCGATTTCAACACCGCCACCTTCGGCGGAAATCTGCCGGGCATGAACTGGGAATGGCCGGACGCCACATACACGCGCCGTGAACAGATCGCCAAGGAGCATGAAAACTATCATCGCGGCCTGCTCCACTTCCTCGCCACCGATCCGCGCGTGCCCGTGCAGGTCCGCGAGGAGATGAAACGCTTCGGTCTGCCCAAGGATGAGTTTCAAGACACCGGCGGCTGGCCGCACCAGATCTATGTGCGCGAGGCCCGGCGCATGGTTTCCGATCTTGTCCTCACGGAGCATCACACGTTCGGACGTGAGATCGCACCGCACTCCATCGCCCTCGGCTCCTACGGCACGGATACGCATGAGATCCGGCGCATCGTGAAAGATGGTGTCGTCATCCGCGAAGGCAAAACGGCCGGGAGCCGTGGCGGTTTCGGGCCCTATCAGATTGGCTACGGCGCGATTGTTCCCAAGGTCAGCGAATGCGAAAACCTCTTCGTCACCTTCGCCCTCTCCGCCAGCCACACCGCCTTCAGCAGCATCCGGATGGAACCGGTCTTCATGATCACGAGCCAGTCCGCCGCCACGGCTGCTTGCCTGGCGCTGGATGCCAAAGTGTCCATACAGAAGATCGATCAAGCCGAACTCCGCGAACGCCTGCTGGCCGACAAACAAGTGCTGGAATGGAATCAGCCCAAACCAGCGAAAAAGAAATGACGATGCGGTGCTGACAAACACGGGGCAAGTGGTTCAATATGTCCTCATGCCCAGCACCCGAACTCATTCACCTGTCGTGACCAGTTCAGCCGTTTGGTCATGGCGTCATTCCTTCGTCATCGCCCTGTTCGCTTTGCTGCTCACCAGCATCGCTTCTGCCGCCACCAAGCCTAACATCATCCTTATCCTCGCCGATGACCTTGGCTGGACGGACCTGAAATGCTACGGCAGCGATCTCTACCAGACACCGAACATCGACAAGCTGGCTAAGGACGGGATGAAGTTCACGCAGCATTACTCCGCGTGCACAGTCTGCTCTCCCACACGCGCAGCCATCCTGACTGGTAAATATCCTGCGCGCACACACATCACGGACTGGATTCCGGGTCTGCCGCCCGAAAACCCAAAGTTGCTCGTACCCGATTGGACCAAGTATCTGCCCCACGCTGAGGCCAACCTCGGCAAGGTTTTCAAGGCCGCCGGTTACACCACGGCCAGCATCGGCAAATGGCACTTGGGCGGTGAAGAATATTATCCGGAGAAACAGGGCTTCGACCTCAACATCGCCGGCACCGACAAACCAGCCCCCCCCAGCTATTTCGCGCCTTGGAAAATCCCCACGCTGACCGAAAGCAAAGACGGCACGCATCTCACCGACCGCCTCGGCGAGGAAGCGGTGAAGTTCATCGAGCAGAACAAGGACAAGCCCTTCTTTCTCTATATGCCGCATTTCGCCGTGCACACCCCCATTCAAGGACGGGCTGATCTGGTGGAGAAGTATCGGGCGATGAAACGTTCCGGCTTGGTCCAGAGCAATGCACTCTATGCGGCCTTGGTGGAAGGGATGGATAACACCGTCGGTCAGGTGCGCCAGAAACTGGACGAACTGAAGCTGACCCAGAACACCATCATCATCTTCACCTCAGACAATGGTGGCCGCGTGCCTACCACCTCCAATCATCCCCTCCGTGTGGGGAAAGGCTCCTGTTACGAAGGCGGCACACGCGTGCCTTTTATCATCTCTTGGCCCGGTGTCACCAAACCCGGCAGTGTGAATGAAACGCCTGTCATCAGCATGGATTACTATCCGACGCTGTTGGAGATATGTGGCGTAAAAAGTACTGGGATTCCAGATGGTGTGAGCCTCGTTCCTTTACTTCGCGGTAAAGGTACCATCAAACGCGACGCGCTCTTCTGGCATTATCCACATTATCAACACTACCAACTAGGCGGTACCACTCCCTACGGTGCGATCCGCGAAGGTGATTTCAAATTGATTGAATTTTTCGACGACATGCGGTTCGAACTTTACAACTTGAAGGAAGATCTTGGAGAGAAGAAGGACCTGGCCAAGCTGATGCCGGAGAAAGCGAATCAACTGCGCGCCCGTCTGCACGCCTGGCGCAAGGACGTGGGCGCCCAGATGCCGACGAAGAACCCGGCCTATGACAGCTCACGGCCGGAGCATACGCCCAAAGCAGCACCGAAAAAGTAACCATCAACCCGCATGATACTTCGCTGCGTTCACATCCTCTTGTCGCTGGTTTCTTCACTGATCCTTGCGCAAGCGGCTGCTTCACCACCGCCGAACATCGTGGTATTTCTGGCTGACGATTTTGGGTGGGCTGATGCGCCCTGGCATGGATCGACGGATCGCATGCCGAACCTCGATCGCCTCGCCCGTGAAGGCGTGAAGCTGGAGGCGCATTATGTGCATCCCATGTGCAGTCCCACACGGGCGGCACTTATGAGCGGACGTTACGCCAGCCGCTTTGGCGTGACGGCGGCGCAGAGTCCTCGGGCTCTACCTTATGATACGGTCACACTGGCCAGCGGGTTGAAATCAGCGGGTTATGATACCGCACTCATCGGCAAGTGGCACTTGGGCTCCAAGACCGAGTGGGGGCCGCAAAAGTATGGTTTTGATTTCAGCTACGGTTCGCTTGCTGGCGGAGTTGGCCCGCTGGACCATCGCTACAAGGAAGGTGAGTTCAGCGTCACATGGCATCGCAATGGCAAACTGGTGGAAGAAGAAGGCCACGTCACGGACTTGATCGCGCGCGAGGCGGTGCAGTGGATCGATCAACGCAGCCAGAAACCATTCTTCCTCTACGTGCCCTTCACCGCCATCCACGTGCCCATCGTGGAGGCCGAAAAATGGCAGCAGGCGAACAAGCATCACACTGCCCCGGGCAAGCGATTACGCGCCGCTTGCTCCACGCACATGGATGATGCCATCGGCCAAGTGCTGGCGGCGCTCGATCGCAAGAAATTGCGCGAGAACACGCTGGTGCTTTTCTTGAGCGATAATGGTGCCCACGCGCCCCAAGCCAACCAAGGCGGAGCGTATCCGGGGGATTATGGTTCGCTGAAGGTGGGCAATAACAACCTGCCGTTACGGGATCATAAGACCACGGTTTATGAGGGTGGTATCCGCACCCCCGGCGTTGCCAACTGGCCGGGCAAACTGAAACCCGCCGAGCTGCACCAGCCGCTGCACGCGGTGGATTGGCTGCCCACACTCTTTCGTCTGGCCGGAGTCAAAGCGTTGCCGAACAAACCTGATGGCTTCGATATCTGGCCGCAGCTTGCGGACCCCAGCATGAAGACCGAGCCGCGCACCATCTATTCGGCGGGCACGCGCTTTCGCACCGCCGCCTTGCGGCATGGAGATTGGAAGCTGGTCATCACCAAGGCCGAGGGCAATAAGGAGGCGAAGGAGGAGCTTTTCAATCTGGCTGAAGACATCGGGGAATCGAAGAATTTGGCAGTTCAGAAGCCGGAAATCCTTGCTGAACTAAAACGCAGGCTCGACCTCATTTCCAAAAGCGACAATGATTCGGTGGTCAAGGAATGAGCTGCCGAAGAAGTGCATTCCGTTATTAAAAATTTACGATCCATGAAACAGCTATTTCAAAAGGTTACTCTCTCCTTGCTGTGTGTTGCCACGGCATCCACCACGCTCTTGGCCGCCGATTGGGAGAAGCAGGCCCTTGAAGACGCCAAGCAGGATCGCACGAATATCCCTTATGACGGCAAGACGCCGAACAAGATGGTCTGCGACACCACGCTTCGCGAGATGCCGGATGGTTCGTGGGTGCTATTCATGCTGGCGGGTGGGGACTTTGAACCATCACCAGAAAATTACACGGGCGTCACGCGCAGCACGGATCAGGGCAAGACATGGTCACCGCTGAAACAGTTCGATGTGGGTTTCCCGCGCGAAGGCAAGACGATCGGACAAGGCCCGACGGAGCTGATGATCTATAAGGGGCGCGCCACGCTGTTCTTCTCCACGCATTCGCAGACGTGGGGCAAGGATTGGAAATCATGGATGATGCACAGCGAGGATTCCGGCAAGACTTGGGGCAAACCACAGCCGATGCCGGGACGCTTGGCGAATTTCACGTTCATCCGTAATCACATCGTCACGAAAGATGGGCGCATCCTGCTGCCATATCAGCATTACGAAGGTCCGCCCGCTGGCACACCGCCGCCTGCGCCAGAGGAGAAACCCTGGCACAAGACGCTGTTCCACTACGTGAGTAATCCGCGCAATGGCGTGCTGATGAGCAGCGACGGGGGTAAGACCTGGACGGAGCACGGGAACATCCGCATCACGAATGATGACCGCTATCACGGCTGGGCGGAGAACAACATCGTGGAACTGGCCGATGGCCGCATCGCCATGATCATCCGCGCCGATCGCCTCGGTGGCGTGCTGTTCTACGCGGAGTCGAAAGATGGCGGCAAGACGTGGCCGGAGTTTGCGACGAAGACGGACATCCCGAATCCTGGTTCCAAGGCGACGCTGTATTCGCTGGGCGGTGACAACGTAGCCATCCTGCACAATCCCAATCCGAAACATCGCAGCCCGATGGCGCTCTGGATCAGCTTCGATGGCATGAAGACTTGGCCTTACCAACGCGTCTTGCAGGCCGAGTCCGTCGATGGCCCAAAAGGTCGCATGAATTACCCCGATGGATTCGTGAGCAAGGACAAGCAGTATCTGCACTTCGCTTTCGATGATAACCGGCATCGCGCAGTCTATTACGGGGCGAAGCTGCCGCCGGTGAAGTAGTCTCTTTTCCACATCGCCAACCAGTTGTTGCTCTATGCTCGGAAATCGTCGCCAGTTTATCGGAGCTGTGTCCGCAGTGATCGGCACAGCCGCGTTCCATCCTTCCAAGCTGATCGCCGCCGAGCCGTTGGCGCAGAAATACACCGAGGTCTTTCATAACCCTGACCCGGAGTATTACGTGGAGGGGCCGGGACTTGTGCGGTTGGCGGATGGAACGCTGGTGGCGGTGGTGCCGATCGTGCCCCGCAACGAGTGGAGTGCGGAACGGCGCGCGACACGCAGCGTGACGCATATCCTGCATAGCAAAGGCGGCACGAAAGTTCGCAATGACGATCTGCTGTTATTGCGCAGCAAGGATGGCGGCAAGACGTGGTCGGAGCCGGTCACGTTGTTCAAGGGGCATTTCTGGAATTGCCACACGGGCATGGCGGTGCGGGACAATCATCTCTATTGGGCATTGGATGACTTGAGCCTCGGCTCCAAACGCGGACCGCGTGCGGTGGCTGGCGATTTATCTGGCGATCTGATGGACCCGAAATCATGGCGCCTTTCGGAACCAGTGCCTTTCCCTGGCGTCCCAGAACCATTGACCCATCCCGATCTCAAGCTCACCAGCCAGTATCTGGAGCCGAACGTGCTGAATGTGCGCGGCAAGTTACGTGTGTTGATGACGGTGAAGCCCAAGCGCCAGTCCACCGCCAGCCTTTGCGCGGTACTGGACCTGAATGACGACCAGAAGAAGCTCGATCTCAAATTCAAGCAGTTCCATCCGATGGCGGGCGGGCAGTTGAAGTTCTGCGTCCTCTGGGATGAGGTCTCGCAGATGTTCTGGGCCACGGCGAATCTCGTGGTCGACAGCCAAGGCGCGTTTGACTGGTGGGCGGAAGGCGAGAAGCGTGGCAATTTCAGCTATTCCAGTGCGATGGGCGGGAATGACCGGCGCTTTCTTATGCTCTTCTACGGTATTGATGGTTTGAATTGGATGCCTGCGGGTTGCATCGCTCAAGCAGGAAAGATTTCTCAATCCTTCATGTATGCACGACCGGCGGTGGATGGGGATGATCTGGCCATCATCGCCCGCTCCAGCGTGAATGCACCTAACCAGCATGATGCGGATTATGCGACCTTCCATCGCGTGCGCGATTTCCGGAAGCTCGCGCTGAAACTCACCCCGGAACCGGAAGGCAAATGAACAAAGCTCGATTCTCAATTATTCGTTTGCTGCTGCTGGCCTTGGTGGCAGGTTACGCTTTTACCCAGACAGTTTTTGCCCAAGGACGCAATGCCGCGCCAATGCTTTTGAAAGGCCCGGTGAACTGGGGATTTGAGCGGATGCCCATCCCGACCGGTTTCGCCCCTGATCTGAGCCTGAAAGGCTTCGAAGAAGTACGCTTTGCTCCGGGCATGTTCGATACCAGCTCCACGAATTATTTCACTTATGCCCTCGCCGTTTCGGCGGAAGGCACCAACTCGATCGGGATGGCGGAACTGAAAGACTTTCTCGACAAGTATTTTCGAGGACTGAGCATCTCCGCTGGACGCCAGAAAGGGCTGAATCCCGATCCCGCACAATTCGGCGCCGAGGTCGTGAGCGTGAATTCTGACTTCGCAGGGTTGAATCGCTTTACGGCGAAGCTGCCTTTCTTCGACACCTTCAGTGATGGACGCAAGATAGCGTTAAATCTGGAGATCGCCGTCCTGCCGAAGGGAGAAGCCAATAAGACTCTCGTGATGATGCTCACCTCGCCGCAAGCCACGAACGCGCCCGTGTGGCAGGAACTGCGGACCATCGGCAAAACGATGGAGAATGACTGGAGCCCAAAA
>JAJNBN010000517.1 GCA_021156225.1 Verrucomicrobiota bacterium
TCGAACTCATCGTTCAGCATGATGTGCAGCAGCACCTTCAACGGCGGGCACGCATCCTTGATGCTGCCGTCATCGAAGTAATATTGCGCCACGCGCTTGTGCGTCGCCACGATGTTGTCCATGCCGTCCGCGAAGACGTCCATGCCCTGCAACTCCGGTTGCAGCATGTCTTCGCTGATGACCTCGTTCGGATGATTGAACACGCGGCCGAAATACGTCCGCACGAACCGCTTCGTGATGCGATAACCCAGTCGGCTCGAGAGCAGCGTGCGGCCTTCGAATTCCTTGTCCTCGCACTTCTCCAGATAACCGTTTCGGATGAGGAATTGCGGGTCGCGCTCCAGTTCCGTCATGCGGCACCAGACCTCCGGGATGAGCAGGCTGATGTCGTGATCCACGCGCACATTCGGTCCCACGTAACCGGCCGACGTGATGAAGCTCTCGTAGCCCGTTAGCAGATACGACACGAGCGCGTTGTTCAGATCCACGATCGGCGGTAACGCGTTGAACGGCCCCTTCGTGAGCGCACCTTCGGAGCCGGCACCCGTGGTGGACGGCGACTTGCCCGTCATGCTGGAGATGAACTCCATGAACAGCTCCGGCAGCTCGAGATAATGGATGGGGCTGAACACCGCCAGCGGACGGATCTTGGCAGCGGGCTCCGGGGGATTGTTCCGGCGACCGGGCAACACTGCGTTCACCGGCGTCGGCACTGGTTCACTTAATGGCACACGCCGTTGCAGGCGCGTGGCCACTTCCGCGAGATACACCGAGCGCGGGTTCAAGAGGTCAGGCCGCGTCTGCAGATAGCGCGGATTTTTAGACGGCTTGCCGTCCACGATACGCGGATGCGCCGAGGAGACGAAGTAATCCGGCTTCAACATCACTGCTGCGTGCTGGATGATGCTCTGGATCGGTGGCGTGAATTTGTCGAACCCGATCGCGTCTTCCATCAGCTCGTTCGCATACGCTGTGGTAAGCGGCTCGTAATTCGAGAAGAAGTTATCCTGCCGCGCGAAGTCCAGTTCCGTCTGCTTGTCATAGCCGCGATGAATCGCGTCATCGGGACGTTGGAACAGGCGGAACTCGCAGTTCTGCACGAACTTGATCGAGGGATTCGCATCCAGTCCGCTCAGGTTCGCGACGGCTTCTGCGGGCACCACGATGGAGGCCGTGATGTCGTCCTCCATCTGGATCTTCGCGGCCGGTTGGAAATCTTTCCGCAGGCCGAACGTGCGCCAGGCACCATCCGTGTCGTAACCCACGCGCAGGTAATTCGTCACCAGCTTGCGCCCATCGCATTTCAATTCATTGCCGGGAGTACCGTTGATGATGTCCACGCTGAAGTGGCTGCGCCAGTCATTGCCCCATTCGGGTTTGTAGTAGCGCTTCACCACGAAGACCAGTTCCTTGATATACTGCGGGATGGTGCTCACCCACGAATTGTATTCCTCCGTGTATTCGCGCGAGGCCGGGCTGAGCAGCTTGATGACGGAGCCGAGCGAACGCTCCGGGCTCAAGATCAGGCGTTTGTCTTCCTTGCTCTTGTCCTTCAAGCGGTCGGAGTAATCCCGCTGGATCAGCTCCGCCACCTTGTCGAAGTCGTTCTTGAAATCCGCCACGAACACCGGTCCTTGGATGATCGCATCCGTGATGGGCTTCGAGATCTCTGATTTGCCACCACCAGAAACGGTGCACGGCTTGTGACAAAGCACACCTTCCGCCACTGTCCCCACCAATCGCCACGTACGGCCACCGGGCGGTTTCTCCATATGCACTTTGTAGCCGGAAGGCCGGATGTAGGTCCTGCCGGGCATCAACTTGATGCTGCGCTCCTTGCCGCCGTAATTCCACGACACCTTCTGCTTGTGCAGGTCGAAATGCACATCCTCGCACACATAGAAGATGTCCGGATATTTCTTATCGACGCCGTAACCCTCTGGCATCAGTTGCATCAGCGGCGCATACTTCTCCGCCACTTCCTGCCAGTTATGCTCCTTGCGCTTCACGTGCAAGTTGCCGCTGAACTCCTCGCCGAGGTCATAAGCGGGATACACCATCGCGCCGCCCGCATGCTCTTCCTCGCACATGCCGAAGAGATTCGCCGCATAGCTGAGCTGCGTTTTGACCTCTTTCTTGCAGTAACCGAAATAATTGTCCGCGATGATCGTCACGATCACCCCGCGGCTGTCGCGCGTGGTGAGCTTGTAGGCCTGGCCATCATTATAGAGCTCGTCCTCGCTCTTCCAGCACATGCCGTCGAGACGCTGGCGTTCCGTGGCTTTGTCGTAATGCGGCAGGCCCAGTTCCTTCTTGGTGGAACCGATCAGATGCGGCGCCAGGATGACGCAACCCGTGTGTCCTGACCAATGTTCCACGTCCAGCCCCGAGTCATTCTCCGGCAGATACGGATCGCCCGCGTTACCAAAGATGCTCTCCACGAAATCCAAGTTGCTCACCAGATTCCCCGGCACGAAGAACCGCACTTCCATCCGCTTCTCCGGCGTGAATCCTTTCACCTCGGGGCACACCAGCGGTCGCAGTAACAGCGTCACGTAGCATTCCGCCTTCTTCTCCTGCTCGCTCGTGATCGGCAGACGCATCAGGCTTGCGGGTGGTTGCAGCGCCTTCTTCAGCATCAGCGCGAAGGTGAGCTTCGGCACCTCATACTTGTCTGCCGGTACAGGCAATCCGCCTTCGGCCACGTGAAAGACACCCTTCGTCGTGCGGCGATCGCTCTTGGGATTATGCAACACCCCTTGCTTCGTGCGGAACGAACTGACGATGTCCGAGACGAACTCGTCCTTGTTCACCGGCAGGGAAAGCGTGCGTGCGATGCCATGACGGTCCAGCACCAGAGTCTGGCTCGGCAGCTTCACCGGCACGCTCGTGTCGTAGAGATAATCGTCGAGAAATTGCTGGATGCGCCAGTCCGCTGCGCAAAGGTAGTTGGCCAATAGCCGTTCGCTTTCCCGCTGATGCGAGAGTAGCGACGCTGCCATCTCATGCAGCTCAGATTCCTCGCCCGTGACCACCGTAGGGAGGCCCATGGCGGCGAGTTTGAGATTGATGTATTGCAGCAGCCGCCCTTCAGGAATGGGGGCGGTATCCGTGTACAGACCAATGGTTTTTGCCAGATTCATCTCAGCGCGGGGTTATTGGCGAGACGGCCAAAGTTTGACCACAACGGGCCGGAATTATGCGCGACCATTCCATCTGCGCAAGCGCAGAGGCATCCAATCGCAAAATTCGTCTCATCTTTTCTCATGATTCCCTCCCATGCCATTCATCGTCCTCGATTTCCCAGTTTCCGCTTTTCTTCCTTCTCCCATTACATAGCCAAAATGATCAGAAACAAAATGAACCCCGCGCCGCACCCCAGCACCGTCACCCACAGCGGCTCCCCTTCCTGGCTCGTCAGCAACACACTTGATTTAATTTTCATGCCACCATCGTAAAAGGGGGCCTAGGACATCCGCTGTCCTACAC
>JAJNBN010000518.1 GCA_021156225.1 Verrucomicrobiota bacterium
GATGAAGGCGTGGCATATCAGATAAACGCTGGTGAGATTGGCGTTCATCACCTGATGCCATTCCGCCAGCGTGTATTCGGTCAATGGTTTGCGGATATTGATGCCAGCATTGTTGATGAGAATATTTACCTGGCCAAAGCGCGTGATGACGGCTTCCTTGGCGGCATTCACTTCTACCTGATTGGTGACATCGGCGAGGAAGTATTCGGCGATGCCGCCGGCTTGGCGAATTTCATCCGCGACCGCTTTGAGTTTCGTTTCATCACGGGCGACGAGGGCGAGCTGTGCGCCTTCTTTGGCCAAGGCGAGCGCCATGGCTTTGCCGAGACCGCGACTACCGCCTGTGATCAAGGCGACTTTTCCGTGAAGTTTACCGTTGGTCATAGATGAATCTGCGGTGAAGGCAAAGGCAGTGTCGCAGCGCAGCAGAACTACGTCGTGCTGATCGACTGTGCCTCGCTTGAAGGAGAGGCATCCGGCACGCCGAACACGATTTCATCACCTTCACGCGCGGCCTCGACGACGAGTGGATCACCATGCATGGCCACGAGATTGCGGGCCCATTCCACCATGCGCGTCACATGGGCATCGTCGTGACCGGGATCGTGATGGAAGAGGTAAAGACGTTTCACGCCAGCGATGAGCGCGAGGCTGACGACGTCATCCAGACAGCCGTGTCCCCAACCGACATGGCGCTGGTATTCGGTGTCATCATATTGGGAATCGATGATGAGCACATCCACGTCGCGGATGAAATTGATGAGCTTCTCATCCATCTTGCGAGCGTAAGCCATCTCGGCGCCGGTCTGGGTGGTGGCCCCGCGCAAGCGCTGGTAAGGCTCGTTATCCGGCAAGAAAGCCACGGAACCGAAGCTGGTGTTCAACCGGTATCCGACACAGATGCCGGGATGATTCGTGAACGCCGCCTCCGCCTGCACCTTACCTACCGAGAAATTCATGTCGTGCAACTCGTCGAACACGATGTTGCCGGGCATCTGACGCAGGCTGACCGGGAAATAAGGGCTCTCCATCTGGGAGGAGAGGATGCCTTGCAATCCCGCCTGCGCGCCTTCATAGCCGCAGATGCGGATTTGATTCTTGGGATTGTATGCCGGAATGAAAAATGGAAAACCCTGAATGTGATCCCAGTGAGTGTGGGAAATCATCAACGTGACGCGAATGGGCTGACCTTTGAACTCTTTGATCAAGGAAAGGCCCAAGGGCCGGATGCCCGAGCCGGCATCCAGGATCATGATCTCGCCATCTGCCCGCACTTCGACACAAGTCGTGTTACCACCGTAATGCACGGTGGAGGGACCTGGTGTGGGAATGGAACCACGCACGCCCCAGAACTTGATCCGCATCCCTTCTGTTTGGATCTGGATCGGTTCCGTGGGCATGTCGGGCGGCAGCGGTGGCGGAGCGGTGGCCTTGCGTTGCCAGCCCACATCAAGGATCTGATTGATGAGCCAGAGAAATTTGTATTGTTCTACTGGCTTGACGAGATATTCGTCTGCACCGGCATCAAGGGCATTGGCGCGGTCAGCGGGATAACCACGGCCGCTGGAGATGACGATGCGGGTGGTTTTCAGCTCGGCGTGATCGCGCACCAGATGGCAAAGGCGGAAGCCGTTGCAACGGGGCATGAGGAGATCGCAGATGACGACTTGCGGACGTTTTTCCTGGATGACCTGCCATCCGATGGCTCCGTTTTCCGCCTCGTAAACGTGCCATCCCGATTCCGTCAACCACCCGCGCAGGGTGGTCCGGAGTTCCTGATCCTCATCAACGAGCAAGATGGTCTTCACGCACGCAATAGTGTCTGACTGCATGTCGCCAAACTGAAACCTTGCCCAGTGGGTCAAGATGGCAGTTGCGTGACGGACGAGTATTATCCTGACGCGGGGCGCAGGGCAATGCGGTACTTGCGCGAGAAGGTCAAAATTTGCGGACGGGGAGACTCCTAGGGCGCTATGGCAGTGGCGGCGGTCTTCCGCGTGATCGTCGTTTCGTTCAGATCATGCTCCAAACCTTCACGGGCGGCTTCCACCTCCAAAGTGCCTTCCTGGCGGCGCACCAAATCACGGGCCTGGGCTTCCATGTGGCCGATGTGCTCGTCGTCATGGCCAGGGTCATGGTGGAAAAGGAACAGCTTCTTCACCCCGGCAGTCATGGCAAAGGCAACTGTGTCGTCTACGCACGTATGGCCCCAGCCCACATGGCGGGGGTATTCCGTGGCGTCATACTGAGAGTCCATGATGAGGACCTCGGCACCACGAATGAAATCGATGAGTTTTTGATCCTGTTGTCGGGCGAATTCCAGCGCTTCGGCATGCTCCTTAGGGCCGAGTTTTCCGGGGGCAGCCTTCAAGCGGACATAAGGCTCGTTATCCGGTATGAAGACAATGGATCCTTTGCTGGTGATCAGCTTGTATCCCACGCAGATGCCGGGATGGTTTACAAACTTGGCCTGCACCTTGACTTGGCCAATGTTGAACTCGAGTTCTTTCAGTTCCAGACACTCAATGTTACCGGGCATCTCCTGCATGCTGATGGGGAAGTAGGGACTTTCCATCTGGCTCGAGAGGGTGGTCAGCAGGCCTTTCCGGGCACCTTCATAGCCCAAGATACGCAACTGGTTCTTAGGGTTATAGGCGGGGATAAAGAACGGAAAACCTTGGATATGATCCCAATGCGTATGCGTCAGCAAAACCGTGGCTCGCATGGGTTGGGATTTGAACTCGTTGATGAGCTTCAGGCCCAGCGGACGGATACCAGTTCCGGCATCAAGAATGATGATTTCGCCATCGGCGCGGACTTCGATGCAGGTGGTATTGCCGCCATAGTAGGCGGTATCCGGTCCCGGAGTGGCAATGGATCCGCGAACACCCCAAAAACGCACCCGAACCTGATCACCCGTAAACATTGGTTTGGTGGGGTCCGTGGATGCGGGTTTGGCCAAGGCGCGCTTGGCTGAACGGCGCCGGATAAACTCTGTCTCGGTGCCGGGTTGGGTCAACGATTCCAGCAAGGCGATGAGGCCGGCAGGTTGGATCGGTTTGACGATGAATTCATCCGCACCCGCTTCAAAGGCATTTAACCGGTCGGTCGGATAGCTGCTGGCGGTGGTGACAATGATTCGGGGCTGGGGCACAGCCTGACCCTTTTCGCGAATGCTGCGGCAGACCTGAAAACCATTGGACCGTGGCATCAGGAGGTCGCAAATGACGACTTGCGGCATGCTTTCTTGCACCACGCGGAGGCCGGATTCGCCGTCGTCGGCTTCCAGGACCTTCCACCCTCCGTTGGTCAAAAGCAGCGACAGAGCGTGCCGGGTTACCCGGTCGTCATCTATCAGAAGCACGGTGTTCATGTAGATTTAAGACAGGAGTGTCCCAGTTCTGGTGGGAAAAACAAGCCGTATTCTTTTGCGTTATTTGGCGTTAAAATTTGGGCCTGTGTGATTTACGGTTGTCGGCGCACCC
>JAJNBN010000519.1 GCA_021156225.1 Verrucomicrobiota bacterium
CCCAGCGACGTTTGGTTTCCCAATCGGCCACGGGCGCCACCAGTTTGCCTTCGGCCTTCATCTGCTGGTAGATGGTCGTGTTGAACGGGATCTCCATCTCGTAGATGGTCACGCTGTCGGGATCCATCTCGATGGTCTTGCGGATGTTCTCTTTCCAGTTCTCCTCCGTCTCCTCGACCATGCCGGCGATGAGATCGATGTTGATCTGGGGGAAGCCGACTTCACGCGCATACTTGTAGGCGCGATCAATCTCTTTGGTGCGATGCGCGCGGCCGTTCACTTCGAGGATGTGCTCGTCGAAGTTTTCCACACCGAGACTCAGGCGCGTGACGCCGAGATCGCGGATGGCTTTCAGTTTGTGATCGGTCAAGGTACCGGGTTCGCACTCGAAGGAAAATTCTTCCAGGGCATCCAAGGGCAGAAGCTTGTTCATCTCGGTGAGGAGATGCTTGAGCTGATCGACGCTCAGGTAGCTGGGCGTGCCGCCGCCGAAGTAGAGGAAGCTGGGCTTGCGACCGCCGATGAAGGGCTTATTCGCGTAGATGGCCAGTTCCTTCAGGACGGCATCGATGTAATTGCGGATCTCGGACGAATCCTTGTCCGTATAGACCTTGAAATAGCAGAAGTGGCAGCGCTTGCGACAAAAGGGAATGTGTACATACACGCCGAGGTCGGTGTTCGGCTTCGGCGGCGTATCCAGCGCGGTTTGCAGGTCGGGAATCAGCTCGGGCTTCCAGAAGGAGAAGGGCGGATAATTCGAGACGAAGTAATTGCCGGCGGTCGTTTGCGTCTGCAGCGGCGGAGCGGTCACGGGCTTGGCGGGTTCAACGGTCGTCGTACTCATGATAATCTAAAATTCTTACTTTTTGCCGAAGCAATACACATTTCCATCTTCACAGCCGACCACCACGCGGTTGTCCACCACGGCGGGGGAGCTGGTGACGGGCTGGCCGATTTCGTAATTCCAAATCTCTTTACCGTCTTTCAGCGAGACGAGGTAGAGGCGGCCGTCATCGGAGCCGAAGACGATCTTGTCGCCGATGACTACGGGGGAGCTGTCCACCTTGCCGCGCGTGCCGAAGGTCCATACGGCTTCGCCCACGTCTTTCTTCACGCAATGCAGGCGTTTGTCGCGTCCGCCAAAGATGACGAAATCTTTCGTGATGGCAGGAGAGGCGAAGTAAGCGAATGCGCGGTCTTTGTAACGCCAGAGAATCTTTTGGCCGGTCAGGTCGAAACAAAGGAAAACATTTTCGTAATGGCCGACGTAGGCGCGATTGCCCGTGACGGCGGCGGAACCGGCGATGTAGGCCTCGGCATCCATCTCCTTCACCTTCTTGCCATCAGCCACGGAGATCATATGCAAGAGGGCATCGCAGCCGCCGAAAACCGTGGCACCATCGGAGACGGCGGGGCAGCCGTTGATGTAGTTGCCGGTCTCGTAGTCCCACACTTTCTTGCCGGTGGTGGCGGAGACGCAGTGGAGCTTGGTGTCGTAACTGCCGGAGAGGATCCAGTTCTCCTTGCCATCAGGAGATTTCGTCCAGTTCGGCGCGCCGAGAATTTTGTCTTCCGTGGCGTATTTCCAGGCCTGTTTGCCATCGGCGATGTTGACGCCGTAGAGCGCGGTGTCGCTGGAGCCGATGAAGACTTTGCCGTCCAGAACGAGCGGCGAGGATTCGATGGGGCCTTCGGTCTTGAATTCCCAGAGTGATTTGCCATCCGCCAAGGAGAAGGCGTGCAGCTTCATGTCGTCCGAGCCGATGAAGACTTTGCCGTCTACGATGGCGGGGGACGATTTCACGGGGCCGCCGGTCTTGGCGGTCCAGAGGAGCTTTAGGTCGTTCGGCAGGCTGGCGGGGCTGTTGCCGGTGAGTTCGGGGCCACCACGGAACATGGGCCAGGAGGTCTTGGTGGGGCCAGGCGATGTGGAAGTATCAGCACGCAAGGAACCTAACGCCAGCGTGGCCAGCGTGCCGCCCAGGAAATGGCGTCGGCTTAACATGGTTTGCAATCAGTGGAACGCGTTGCCGGACGGTATGGCCAGCAAGGGGTTCTACCAGAAGGACTATCGGCGAGGAAAGGGGTGAAGGCAAACAAAAATAATACGTGTAGGTATTATTTTAGCCGGTTGCACCGGCAGGCCATCAATCATTAAGAAAATGAAAACGCCTGATGCTTCGATGAGCATCAGGCGGTTACGTGGTGCAAAGTTATCGAGAGGTCCTGCGGGACACCCCGACAAGAATGCCGGGGCGGGCAGTCCCGCGGTCCACCGAGCTACTGGGCGGCGGTGGCGGTTTGTTTCTGTTCGCCGAGGCCTTCGATGCCGAGTTCTACGACATCGCCGGGCTTCAGGAAAACGGGGGGCTTGAAGCCGAGGCCGACGCCGGGAGGGGTGCCGGTGCTGATGATGTCGCCGGGCAGCAGGGTCATGAAATGGCTGATGTAGCTGACGAGCTTGGCGGTCTGGAAAACCATCTGGCGCGTGTTGCTGTTCTGGATGAGCTTGCCGTTGACCTTGAGCCACATGTTGAGATTGGCGGGATCCTTGATCTCATCTTTCGTGGCGAGCCAGGGGCCAACAGGGGCGAAAGTGTCGGCGCTCTTGCCTTTCACCCATTGGCCACCGCGTTCGAGCTGCCATTCGCGCTCGCTGTAATCATTGTGCAGGGCGTAACCGGCGACGTAGTCGAGGGCATCGGCCTCGCTGACGTAGCTGGCGCGTTTGCCGATGACGATGGCGAATTCCACTTCCCAATCGGTCTTCACGGAGCCGCGCGGGATGGTGACACCGTCGTAAGGTCCGGTGTAGGCGGTGGTGGCCTTGAAGAAGAGGACGGGTTCCTTCGGGATCTCCATGCCGGATTCCTTGGCGTGATCGGCGTAGTTCAGGCCCACGCACACGATCTTGCTGGGGCGCTGGAGCGGCGCACCGATACGGACACCGGCGGGAATGGCGGGTGCGGTGGCGGCGTTCTTCTCGGCCCAGGCGGCGAGACGGGCGAGGCCGTCATTGGCCAGAAAGGTTTCGTTATAGTCCTCGCCAAAAGCGGAGGCATCGATGCGGCGGCCATCGGCCAGCACCAGACCGGGCTTCTCTTTGCCAAGTTCACCAAAGCGGATAAGTTTCATGTGTGGGAAAAGAAAAGGGGCGGCGGGAGTTTATGCAAGTCTGGAAGCAAACAATGAGACGTGACGCTGTTACTTTTGAGGCAAACGATTTCGCCAGTAACCGGGCTCGCGATGACAGTGCATCACGGCCACGATAAGAATATGGTCGGCTTCTATCGTGAAAAGAACCGCATAAGGAAAAACCTTGGTCAGACAACGGCGAACATCGGCGTCGATCAAACGATGAAGTTCCGGGGTTTTGACTATGCGCCGAATGGACTGTTCAACACCATTGATGAAGCGCAGATCCAAGTCGTCCTGACAGGAGGCATAAAATTGGGCGGCCTCCTGGTATTCCGCCAACGCTTCGTTCATCTTCCGCAGGGTCGAGGCTTTCGACGAGCCGGTCGGCCAGCAAGGCGCGAGCATCGCTGGACAAGGCCAACGCTTCCTCGGCGATCTGTTCCACAGTCATGCTCATAGAGAAATAGATACGCCTACCTTTAGAAAATCTCCACCACGAAGTTGGGAAGGACGGCGAGGCGTGGCTTGTCAAAGGAGCAGCAAGGGAGCTACACTTGGCTCCAAGCTGTTGCACCTCCCACACCGACGGACTTATGCCTGAATACTATTGTGATGAGCGGAAGTTTGTCCTGCACGCCACGAATTTTCGTCTCGATGATCGCACGGACAAGTCGCCGAAACAGACCGTGACTGTCAGCCAAGGCGTGTCGGGGGTGCGCGTCAGGCCGGACAAGCAATGGAGTCCGCTGTGTGAAAAACTGTTCCGCAAGGAGAAGGCCAGCTGTGTGATCTTGGGCGGGCCCTGGTCGGATGGCGCGCCGAAGCTGGATTTCATCAGAGATCTGCCGGAGTGCAAGGATCTGACGGTGTCTTACTTCAAGCCGGTGGATTTCTCGCCATTGGCGGGCAACCCGCATCTGGAGAGGTTGCAGATCTTTTACGAGGGCGAGGGCGATCCGGGGACACTTGATCTTACCAGCCTGCCGAACCTGAGGCAGTGCCAGATCCCGGCGCATCGGAATTTTTTCAGCGCCTTGAAATGTAGCAAGCTGGTGAGTCTGGGATTGAGCGGAGGAACGTATAAGGAAATTCTCGATCTGACGGAGCTGGCGGCACTGGAGGAATTCATCTGCGGTGGGGTGAGCAAGATTCCGGGCGTGATGTTCAGTCCCAAAGCGCGGTTGCGGGCATTGGATTTGTGCCGCTTGAAACTGTTCGAGAGCATGACGCCGATGAAATCCGTGGTGGAGGAACTACGCGATGTGACGCTGGACAAGTTGCCTCGGCTCAAGATCGACTGGCTGGCAGACGCGAAGAAAGTGGAGTGCATCGCGCTGCGGGTCGGCGAGATACCATCCATCAATTTTCTGGCGGGGCTGAAAAAGTTGCAGGTGCTGGATCTCTTCGGCAGCAAGGTGATGGACAAGGACTTTTCCGTGAGAGCAGCGCTGCCGCAGAAACTGGATGCGAAGTTGTGGGGAACTGGGGTTTTGATCGTTTAGAGCGGGGTCTTTTGTCGGCGGTTACGGTGGACGTTTTGGGAGCTGGCGTTGCTTAGGGATGTTGCTGCGGGCGAGCCCCGACCTGTCGGCACGGGGTAGAGCGCCCGCGCTCCGCTGGTTAAGAACTTTGCCGCTGGACCTTCTGCACGAACTGGACGGAGACGCCTTCCATGGCGAGGGAGATGTCGTTGTGGCCGAGGCCGCTGAGGGAGTTGTGCCAGAGGATCTCGCCGGTATCGGCATGGAGACCATAAAGATGGCCCGCGACACCGGCGTAGACGATGTTTTCGCGAACGAGAACGGAGACATCCTCATGGGTCGTGGAGGAGAGGAATTCGCCGGTGTCCAGCGAGGTCTGCCAGCGGACTTCACCGGTGGCGGGATTGATGGCGGCGACGTAGCCGTTGGTGCCGATGATGAGGGGAGACATTTTTATGATCAGTTTTAATTTAACCAGCACAGATCAGGCCTGAAATCACTGCTTCGCTTCTTTTAAATTCTTCAACTCCGCCACCGCACTGCGGTACTCGGTAAAAGCTTTTTCGTTCGTTGTGAGGGATTTTTGGAAATACTCGGAGGCTGTGGTTTTATCACCGGAAATGAGACGTTTGGAGCCAGCATAAAAATACGCTTCGCAGCTCCGGCTGGCTTCGGTTTTCGGGTTCGGGTGTTTGGCGGCGGTGAGAAATTCCGCTTCAGTCAACTGGCCGATGAGAAAACGGGTGATCTTGGAAGGCCAGTCGTCCGGCTGGCCGACGGTACGACTGGTCAGGTATTGTTGCAGTTCGCCGGTGGCTGCTTCTGCCTCGCCGAGCCGGGCGCGTATCAGCCAGATGCGGAAGCGGGTATATTCCATGGAGATACTAGCAGCACGCAGTTCAACCCCTTTGCGAAAATCAACCAAAGCGTCTGGGAAAGAGTGCTGGTCATAGCGGAGATAAGCGCGAGCGGCGTAGGCATCGGCAAGGCCTGGTCTGAGACTGATGGCTTTGGTGTAGTCGGCTAGGGCAGCATCCAGGTCGCCTTGGTCTCGTTTCACGTACCCGCGGCCGACGTAGGCGTCCGCATAATCTGGCTTAAGCGCGATGGTTTTGGCATAGTCGGCCAGCGCGCCCTCGAGATTGCCCTGGGCTGCCTTCACCCCGCCACGTCGGTTATAAGCATCCGCATAA
>JAJNBN010000520.1 GCA_021156225.1 Verrucomicrobiota bacterium
ACTTCTTGCTCATGAATTCGGCAGCCGATGCGAGTGCAGGACTACTGGAAGATGATTTTATGCCGGTGCGGTTGCCGTCTGGAATATACACCATTGAGTATACGGACATCACATCCGAGCATATTGGAATCTTTCACAGGTTTGTTCGAGATGAGCATGCCGCCTCTTGAGCACTACCGAACCTTAGCATGACCACGAGAAGACATCAGCGATCCGAAGAGAGGTCTCAGCAACACCTTGCCGATCTGACGCGTTCCGTCATCAACGACCTCCAGGTCGCATTCCCGAATGCGCTTTGCTGGGTGATTTTTTCAGCCATTGGCGCTCAGCGCGAGGATGGTATTGGGTCTGATTCTCCCAGAGCGGATGCTGTTGCACAACAATTCGACGACTTTCTCAAGGCACCAGACACTCCGCCCGCCGAAACTCAGGATATCTTGTGCTACACCTCCCTCACCGAACTTGAGCAACGGCTTCCTGCCTTCATTGTGCAGCAACGCTGGATGGGAGGTGCCATTTGCCCTTGGGGAGACAATGTCCCTAAACCTGAGGCCATTGTTGCCTTCGAATACTTCTGGACCGAGTAGGCAAACCCTTCGACACAGAAAGCCAACAGAAATGAACGACCGACGAATGAATCAGAACCTGTTCCAAGAATGGCGTCGCAGAGGAGTCGCTGGATTACGCGTGTTTTGAGCATTCCCGCCCTGTTTTTACTCCCGTTTTTGTGCGGTCAGATTGGAAACGCTTTCATCCCGATGCACGGCGACAGCTTTCCCGTTGGTGGCGGGTTGGGTTTTATTGCAGGTTTCGTTGCTGCGGTTGCCCTCTCTCGGACGACCGTCTGTGCGCGGTCGATGCAATTTGATAAAGTTCACCCCGTGTTGCTGGCGCTAATAATTTTTGACGTGCTGGCCATTCCTATGGCACATGTCATCAACAGGGTGCTCGACCCGAAGGTTTACGACAGAGCAAGTCTGAGGTTCACCCATTCCACACCCGCCACGGTTGACGTCACGGGGTTATGGAAAGGGACGATTACCGATAAAAAAAGACGCCGCACCGAGACATTCTTTTTGAACGTCACACAAATACAAGGATCAGTCACGGGCGAGATTGGCCTGGAGTTCCTTGGGGAAATGGATTCGTGGCCTGAGCCAGTGAAAGAAGGCCAAGTAAGCGGGAATGTCATAAACCTTTATTGGGACGCTCCGGCGATCGCAAGGATGGTTACGCTACGTGGCTCAGTGAGCAACGATCTCATCAAAGGTGAGTATTTCCGGCACTATCATCCACCTTACCGCGATTGGTCGCAAACGGGATCATGGCAAGCAACCCGCATCGGCCCCTATAAAGCCCCCGGAAATTAAAGCGTTTTAACCAATACTGCACGTTGGACGTTATCCAAATTGGTGATTGCTCATTCCTTTGTCATTCGGATTTCGTCATTGGTCCCCCATAAAGTCCCCCACCCGCGCATACAGCTCCCGGCACTGCTTCGAATTCTCCACCAAGTCTGCCGCCAGCTTGATGCGGCCAGGTTCGAAGATCGTGATCGTAGAGCTGCCGCCAAATTTGAAATATCCCTTCTCATCTCCCTTCGCCACCGCCTTGCCCGCCGAAAAAGTCTGCACCGCAGACCCGACATTCGTCGCGCCGATCTCCAGCAACAACACCCGCCCGAACTTCTCCGACTCCAGCACCGTCAACCACCGCCGATTCTCCCACAAGTAAGCCAGCCGCTGCTTTAGCGCGATCGGATTCACCGAATACAACGGACCATTCAGCAACTTCGTCTCCGCAGGCACACCCGCCGCCGTGAAATGAAACCGGTGATAATCCACCGGGCACAAGCGCGACAATACCAGCGTTCCCTTCGCATACTTCTCTGCCAAAGCCGCATCCCCAATCAACGCTGGCAGATCAAATCGCTGCCCTTTCACGAACACCCCATCCACCTGCGACACATCCTGAAAACCCAGATGCCGCGCATCCGCCGGAAACACCACGGAGTCGGGGTTCGTATCCAGCGGCCGCGCTGCCGGCTTCAGCTTGCGATAGAAGAACTCATTGAACGTCTGATAAACCTCCGGCGCATCCGCAAAGTCCGCCGGGTTCACGCCAAAATCTTTAATGAACCTCAGCACCTTCTCCCGGCTCGCCGCCTGATCCATCCGCCAGCCGTACCAGCGCGAGAAAAACGCCCGCTTCGCCACTAGCTCCAGCGAGAGCTTTCCGAGCGGATTTCCATAGGCCCAGTTCAGCCATGCCCCGCCATACACCTGCTCCCGCTCCACCTTGCCGGTGTAACGATTAAAAAACTCGATTGCTTCAGTCTCAGCCATGAACCTCTAAACCTACACCTTTTTCAAAGCGTTAACCAGCTTTTGCAACTGCTCCCGCGTATGCTCGCTGGAGATCGCAAACCGGAAATACCCGCTCTCCGGCCCACCCGGATACTGGATGAACGGCGGATAAATCTCCGCCTTCAACAACGCTTTCTTCAGTTTCTCCGCCTCCGACTTTGACTTGGGCAGGATAGGAAATATCGGGCTGGCATCCTCAGGTAAAGCCACACCAGCCATGAGCAATTCCTTCCGCAACCATTGGATATTCGCGAACAACCGTTTCCTCAACCCCGCATCTTTCGCCCGCTCGTCAATCGCCGCCAGACATCCATTCACCAATGGCAGCGGCAACGGTGTGTTGCCCACCAGCAAGCGGCTCTTCGCCAAGATCAACTCATGCCATTTCGTCGGTGCCAGGATGACGCCACCATACACCCCAAACGCCTTGCTCAATGTCGCCGTTTGGATCACCCGGCTGCGCGAGAGCTTCCAATGCTCCACACTACCCCGCCCCTTCGCGCCCAGCACACCTGCCGCATGCGCGTCATCCACCAGGAACAACGCATCCTCCGGCATCACCGCCAGATAATCCTTCAACGGCGCGAGTGATCCATCATGCGCGAACATCCCATCCGTCATCACCAGGCTCCGCTTCGGCTGCCCCGCATCCCGCCATTTCGTCAGCAGCGAACCCGGCGAACGATGCGCGAACACCGTGACCGGACGCCCCAGCAACTGCGCCGCATCTAGCAGACACGCATGCGCCCGCTCATCGATGAACACGTGCTGAATCTCACCCGCCAGTCCTTGTGCCACCGCCAGATTCGTCAGGTAACCATTCGAGGTCAGGATCGCATGCTTCACTCCAAAGAACTTCGCCGACTCCGCCTCCAGCTTGCCGTAAAGCACATGATTCCCCGTCGTGCGCCGCGACGCCGCCACATTCAGCCCATACTTGTCCAAGCCCTCGTTCACCGCCCTCAACACCTTCGGATGGCTCGCCAGCCGGAAATAATCGCACCCCGCGAAGTAAATCAGCTTCTTCCCGCGGTACCGCACATGCGTTCGGTCTATTTGTTGCAACTCGTCAGACATAGTTGAGCTTAATCCCTGATGAATCTTAAAGTAGC
>JAJNBN010000032.1 GCA_021156225.1 Verrucomicrobiota bacterium
TCATAAAGAATAAATTTTGCGTGAGCCTGGCTGAGGGCTCATCGACACAATGCGATAGGAGGGGGTGGGGAACTATTGGGGGAATCCCTTACGGATGAGGAGGGGTAGCAAATTGGGGGAATACAGAAATGGCTGGCGTCTCATTTTGGCGACGGTAATTCTAGAGGTTGGTTACCGAAGTTATGGCGCTGGAGAGCGACAGGGATTGAAGATCACCGAAGAGGTTTCTCCCGGGTATGAAGCCGATGATTTTTCACGTAGAAGCAGCGGGTGAGTTTAGACCCGTAGAATTGGCATTTGCCACAGAGGCGGAAGTCAGACGGGTGCGGGCTTGGCGTAAGCGTACGCCCGGAACAGATGCAGGCGAGTTCGCGGCACTGGCGGCCAAACGCTGGTTTTATTATACGCGCGAAGGTGCATCGGTGGGGAGCCTGGATGAATTGCGTAATGCCATTGAAAAGAACGAACGCGCGGAACTAGCTTTTCTTCTGGTGGCCTCGGCCCATTGGTCCAAGCGGTACAAGTTTCTTGCGCTGGCCTATTGCCGCCGGACTTGGTGTCATCATCTGGTGTTGGATTTTCTGGCGGTCCGGCCGGGGCTTTCTTTTGCGAATGAGCCGATTTCCGGTGTCGGCAGCGGTGTGCTCGCCAGCCTTATGGGCATAGCTGACTCGTTGGGAATGGAAACCATGTGGGGTGAAGCCACGGCCAGTTCCGCACCCTTTTACGAGAAGGTGTTGCGCGTTCGTCCAGTGAAGGACTCATTCATGGTCCACCGCGCGGCGATGCAGGAAATGGCCCGGACCTATTTCACCAATCAGAAACACCGCCTTGCAAACGCAGAAGAAATCGAGCAAGTTCATCCTGATGAAAGCGGCTCCTCAAAAAAAACTTAAAGGTGAAGACTGGCTCGCCGAATGTTTCGAGTATGAGCGCACGCATGAGATCGCGTTCGCCTCGCCGCGCGCCCTGCTGGAAGCCCGCATGATCGCCGAGATGGACAAGGCCCGGCGGTCGAAACGGCGGACCCGCCCCAGTGCCGCTGCCAGCCGACGCAAAACGGTTGCTGCCTGACAGGCGAGTGCTTTTCAATTTAGTTTACTAGATCCAGCGATTCTTATCGCTGGCTTTTGTTTTGCGGATGTATTTTCGAACTGCCAGATCAAAGTGTCGGCCACGCCGGTGGGGCGATGGATTTCTCAGGGTGTTATCCACGGGTTTCCGTTGGTCACCCCGTGGCTCCTTTCGTTTGCCCCGCTGGGGCAGGGAACTAGGGATGAGGTCGGAGGTCAGAGACGGTAGCTTGTCCCTAGGCTCTAATATGGCGGGCCGTTGGCCCTGAGAGGCGAGGAGCCAGGGGCGGTCTCACATGTCTATCAGTTTTGACATCGGTTTATTTCCTGGCGAGGAGGGCCGATTCGGTGCGTTTCAGGACGGCTTTGCGGAAGGCGTGGGCGTTGTCGGGAGCGCGGACGTTGAGGTCGTTGTTGAAGTAGGCGTAGACGGCGATGTTTTGCTGGAGGCATTTCGCGGCGTGGATGGCCCACGGTCTCAATTCGGCAGCGGTGTAGTCGTGATGTGGTCCGCCTTTCAGGCCGTGGAAACGGATGTAGGTGAAGTCGGTGGTGAGGGTGAGGTCCATGGGCAGGCGCAGGGAGCTGACGGAGACGTGGGCGGTCTCGTATTTACGGAGGATCTCGAAGGTTTCCGGGTGTTCATACCAAGAAAGGTGACGGAACTCGAAGGCGTGGCGGTGTTTGGTGCGGCCGAGTTTGTGCAGGAATTTATCGAGGCGGTCGGCGTCGTAATGGAAATTGGGCGGGATCTGCCAGAGGATGGGCCCGCACTTTTCGCGCAGGCGATCGGCGCGGCGGTAGAATTTGGAGATGGAGGGGCGGTCGATGTTCAGGCGTTTGATGTGGGTGATGAAACGGCTGCCTTTGACGGCGAAGACAAAGTCTTTCGGTGAGCGATTGTACCAACCCTGAACGATGCGGGGAGCGGGGAGGCGGTAGAAGGTGGCGTTGATCTCCACGGTATCAAACTGGGTGGCGTAGTGTTCCAGTTCGGTGCCTTTCGGGAGGTCTTCCGCATAGAAGACGCCGGCCCATTCTTTATAGAGCCAGCCGCTGGTGCCGACGAAGAGGGGTTTCATGTCATGCGGGGGAGTTTCACCGAAGATTTAGAGGCCGAATCGTCCGGCCGGGGGGGGGCGGCAGATTTTTAGCGGCGTTTAGCCACGGGTTCCCATTGGTTACCCATGGCTGATTCGTTTGCTGCGCAGGGGTGGGAGCTATTTATTCTTTTTGGTTTTTTTGGCGGCGCGGAGCATTTGGTCGTGCTCGGCTTGGGCGACGCCTTTTTCGACCAGTTGTTCGTTGGTGCTACGGCCTTCGGCGTCTTCGTCTTCGCTGGGGTTAGTGCGGGCTTTGCGGCCGGGGGTGCCGGGCACGGGGTCCCAACGTTCGGATTCCGGGATGGCTTCTATTTTGGCGGTCTGGGGATCGAGGTCGTCTTTGCCGTTGAGTTCGCGTTTGGCCTGGGCCCAGTCGGTGGGGAAGACCTGGAGGGCGGAGCGGCCATTGATGATGGCGAGTTCCACGGCGCGTTTCTTGATCTGCTGGGGCGTGGCGGTGCCCGTACTGGTGCCGGTGCCAGGGGTGTTGTGCGCGAAGGCGCCGTCTTTAGAAGGATTCGTTTTCATACCGCGCGTAACGTGCCCCGGATGCAGGGCGGGGGCTATGGGGGGAAGACCTGAGGAGAGGGGAGGGACGCGGATTTCGCCAATTGGCGCGAAAGGTGCCGGGGCCGAGGAATTAAGAATCAACGGAAGGACGCCAAGGGAGCGAAGGGAGAACGCAGCCAGTCTTGGCGACGCCCTGCCTCTAAAAAATCTTTGTTTGCAAATTCTTCTGCGGCAATTTGTTCCGTTTTGGAGCGGGTTTTTGGTGAGATTTTTATGGAATAATTGACGGTGATTGAGTAGTCTTTTCAGTGCTGGCAGCTCGCTGCTGGTAAAGGACGGGTGAACGGTGGTTGGGCTCGATCAGAGCGACAGGCAGCCACTGGAGAATCCCAAGTCATCAAGCATTTCGATGTGATGTATTGCATTGTTATGTCCTGCGTTGGCGGGGAGGTGACAGTCCTTATGGAACCGGCCGAAGTTCGGCTTCCCAAAAGGAAGAAGTGCTTCGGCGGTGGTAGGTGAGAACCTTTGATGGTGCCCTGGCAAAAAGAGTCAGGTCTCGCCCTGCCGCTTCAGGATCTGTGAGAGTGTCGGGTGTTTGGATCAGGGCCCGTAAGCTGGAGGGCGAGGCGGACGTCGGTGGGCGTAGGATTTTATGACCCACCGGGGAATCCGCCGAGGTCGAAGTTCGACTTCCAATCGAAGTTTGGCCTCCTTGGTAGCCGCTGCGGAACCAGCCGGGCCGTGAACAGATGCGAGGGTCGAAATGAGAAGGCCGAAGTTCGGCTGCCAAGAGGTTCGACTGCCCATCGACCTACCAATGGTAGGGGTGGGGTGCGACACGCTCACAGGGGTCGGGTGGTTTCATTGTTCTTTGACATAGTTCTCGAGACTGTCTGAAAAGATATCTTGAGGTCGTCTGCTGGTGGAAACCGGCTAGGGCGTCGTTGTGGCTCGGTCACGTATCTTTGATTGGATATGCTCCCTCGCCACGCCTAGCCCCATCCGGTTTGCCGAAGTTCGGCATCCCACCTGCGCAGCCAACCCCAAGCTATCTTTTCAGACAGTCTCCACCTGAGTTTAACAATAACTTGGGATTTGAAGTGGCTGGCGAGGGTTTGGTGCGGGAGGTGTGGACTGGCAGCTAGAGTACCGCAGGACAGGATGCTGCTGTGAGAGTGTCACATTGAACAAGCTGGATGGGAGGCGCACTTCGGGGAACGTTGAATGAAGAATGGGGGTTGGTGACGGACGGCGACACGCCGTCCCTCCCGGGTGGGAGTATTCGAGGTGGCTGGTGCTTTGCTCTGCGGTTTGGGCTGATAAGCAGAATTATGGGAGGTTATGGCAAAGAAAGGCTTTCCTTGGCGGCGGGGGCTTACTATTTTTGCGGCTCGTACCACTAAGGTTTTAGGCAATCACGTCATTTCAACTGATATGAGCACAGCAGCAGTCATCGCGAATAATTTTCCCAAGCTTCACAACGCCATGTGGCCCGGTCTGGTGGGCAAGGGCAGTCCGGGGGCGGAACCGTTCATCGATCTGGATACGATGCTGGACTTCACGGCGAAGGCGGACGTGGGCGGCATCAAGTTCGATGGCGTGGATCTCTTCCTCTACAATCCGCATACGGATATCGACATCGACGACAGCGGCATCAAGAAGCTGGCGGACAAGATCAAGTCCAAGGGCTTGGTGGTCGGCTCGGTGGTGGCGCCGGTGTGGTTCGATGCGGCGGCAGGTGGCGACGAGAAGGCGCGCGCTAACTTCGTGACGCATGTAAAGAAGGCGGTGCGGATCGCGAGCAAGTTGCGCGACCTCGGTGTGCGGCCTTACGGCGTGGTGCGGATCGACAGTGCGACGAGTGTGACGGCTTGGGATAAGGATCCGAAAGGCACGACGAAGTTGATCGCGCAGACGTTCCGCGAAGCGGGCAAAATCGCGAAGGGCGAAGGCGAACGTCTGGCGGCCGAGGGCGAGATCTGCTGGGGCGGCATGCATTCGTGGAAGCACATGGTGAATCTGCTGGAGATGGTGGATATGCCGAAGGTGGTGGGCTTCCAGGCAGACATGTCGCACACGCATCTCTACACGTTGGGCTACAACGCGGAGGCGCATCGCATCGTGCCGAAGAATTACCATTACGAACCGGCGGAATTCCACAAGGCGATGACGAAGCTGACGGATGCGTTGCGGCCGTGGACGATCGACTTCCACGTGGCGCAGAACGACGGGTCGGTGTTCGGCTCCGGTGATCATGAGAAGACGGGTCGCCACTGTCTCGCCACGGATCCGAAGGGCAAGCTGAACATCGCGCGTGATTCGGGTTACTGGCTGCGCGACAAGGCGGGCAAGGTGACCAAGAAGATGAAGCACATCTGCTGGGATGGTTGCATGTTCCCGAACGAAGTGCTGAACAAACAGCAGACGTGGAACGACATCCTCGCGGCGATGATCGAGGTGCGGAATAACCACGGCTGGAAGGCGTAGTTCAAAACATTGGGGTGGTCCTATGCAGGCTGCTCAACAGACATCACTCGGAGACCTAGGCTTAAAGTGGTACTATTGGATTGTGCCAATAGGATTCACTGGCCTCGGTGCTCTGGGACTGCTCGCACCGGGGCATGGGCGCGGACTTGGTTGGGGTTTCGTCATGATGGGAGTGGCCTGCTTTCTTTGGCCGTTTTTACGGCTGAGGGAGAAGATGGCTGCCAGGGTGACGACGTTGCGGTCCACAGCGGGTGACTGTAAGGGGTTGTTCATCCCCACTTCCAAGGTCCAAAGCCGGATGACGATCGCGCTGGGAACAATGGCCGGCGTCGGTGGATTGCTGGCGTTGATATGGTCTGATGATCTAAAGCTCCGTTCAGCAGGTGCGGTAGTCTTCATATCATCTTCCATGGTGGGCAGTTTCTGGCTGTATAGAATGTCGAAGAACGAGCCGGGCATATTGCTGACGAAGGAGGGCGTGTTGTGGCATGAACCGCTGCTCTCGCCCTGGCTGATACCTTGGGAGAGCATCACGGCTTGGTACATTTACGATCACCAGGACACGCCTTCGTCTTTCCCAGAATCGAGTCTCGGGGTGAGGCTGACGGAAGCGGAGCTGGAAAAGATGTCGAAATCGGACCGGCATGAAGTGAAAGAGAACCTCCGAAAGTTCGAGGCGCATCTCTACTACCAGTCGGAGACATTGCTCGCGCCGCTCGCGAAGTTGGAGAAGATCGGGAATTATTACCGGCAGCATCCGGAAGCCCGTGAGGAACTTATAGGCGAGGCGGCGTTGGCACGGCTGAACGGCGAGGCGGTGGATAATCAGGCGATTCAACCGGTTTGAACTTGCAGCAAGGTGGTTACTTTGTTTCTTTTGACGGCGATTCTCCTATGAAAAAACAACTTCGCATCGGACTTATCGGCTACAGCTTCATGGGCCGCGCCCATAGCAATGCCTTCCATCAGGTAAACCATTTCTTCCCCTCGGGCTACGAGATCGTGCCGCAAGCGGTGTGCGGTCGTGATGCGGCGAAGGTGCAGGAGTTCGCCGACAAGTGGGGCTACAAGAGCATCGAGACGGACTGGAAGAAAATGATCGCGCGCGATGACATCGACGTGATCGACATCGCCACGCCGAACAACATGCACGCCGAACAGGCCATCGCCGCGGCGAAAGCGGGCAAGATGATCCTGTGCGAGAAGCCGCTGGGGCTGAACTCCAAAGAAGCGGAGAAGATGCTCAAGGCCATCGAGAAGGCCGGTGTCGCGAACATGGTTTGGTATAACTACCGCCGCTGCCCGGCGGTGGTGCTCGCGAAGAACATCATCGATTCCGGCAAGCTGGGTCGCGTGTTCCATTACCGCGCGAATTTCCTGCAGGACTGGACGATCAATGCTGATCTGCCCCAAGGCGGCACGGGTCTCTGGCGCTTGGATGCGAAGGTGGCCGGCTCCGGTGTGACGGGTGACTTGCTCGCGCATTGCATCGACACCGCCATGTGGCTAAATGGCGGCATCAAGGACGTGAGCGCCATGACCGAAACGTTCGTGAAGGAGCGCAAGCACAACCTCACGGGCAAAGTCGAGAAGGTGAGCATCGATGACGCGTGCCTGTTCCACTGCCATTTCAACAATGGTTCGCTGGGACTGTTCGAATCCACGCGTTATGCGCGCGGCCACAAGGCGCTCTACACCTTCGAGATTAACGGCGAGAACATGTCCCTGAAGTGGGATCTGCATGACCTGCATCGCCTGCAAATTTTCGATTATACGGACGAGAGCCAGGAACGTGGCTGGAAGTCCGTTCACGTTTCCGATGGCGATCATCCGTATTGCGGCAACTGGTGGGTGCCCGGCCTGCAACTCGGCTACGAACACAGCTTCATCCACGCGATGGTGGAGTTCGTGCGCGGCCTGGAAAACGGCAAGGGCTGCAAGCCGGACTTCAAGGACGGTCTCGCGGCGGATTACGTCGTGGACGCCGTGCTCGACTCTGCGAAGTCCAAGAAGTGGGTGAAGGTCAAGCAGGTGAAGTAAGCTGCTCAGTATAGTTTCAGGAGCCCGCATCTGAAAACTGATGCGGGCTTTCCTTTTCCCGCGCTTGCACAAAGGGCTTTCCTCAGCTACCCGTGACGCGATGTCGGAAGATTTTTCAGATGCCACGCTGGTGATCGTGGGCCACGGTTCGACGCTCAACGCCGAATCCGCCGCTCCCACGCATCAGCATGCGGATGAGTTGCGCCGTCGCGGCATCTTCGGTCAGGTGCTTGTCTGCTTCTGGAAGGAGGAGCCGGCCATCTGCGCGGTGTTGCGTGGGGCGTATCAGCCACGGGTATTCATCGTGCCGCTCTTCATCAGTGAAGGATATTTCACGGAACAGGTCATTCCGCGTGAACTTGGTTTCTGCACGAACGGTGAAACGAATTTCTCGCGCGTGCAAAAGCGCGGTGAGCAGACGCTGTATTACTGCGGCCCAGTCGGCACGCACGACAGCATGACGGAGGTGTTGTTGGCGCGCGCACGCGAAGTGGTGCAGAAGAATCCGGCCGCCAATCTGCCCGAGCCCAAGCAAACGACGCTCTTCATCGCGGGGCATGGGACGGGGAATAATGAGAACTCACGCAAGGCCATTGAGCAGCAAGTGACGTTGATCCAGGCAATGGGCCTTTACGCAGGCGTGCATTCGATCTTCATGGAGGAGGAGCCACGCATCGGCGATTGCTATCAAATCGCACAGACGCGCGATATCGTGATGGTGCCCTTCTTCATCAGCGATGGGCTGCATTCGTATGAGGACATCCCGATGATGCTGGGCGAGCCGGAAACGCTTGTGCGCTCACGTATGGCTGCCGGTCAACCGACGTGGCAAAATCCCTCCGAGAAGAATGACAAGCGCGTATGGTATTCCGCCAGCATCGGTAATGAGGCACATATTCCAGACGTGATTCTGGAGCGAGTGCGGGAGATGGCGGGCAAGCAAGGCAGTTCCGACTCCTAATCCCGCAGGCGCGAGGGCTACGGCCATAAATGCGCTTTTCACTGCGGGCCATTCCTTTATCTTCACGGCGTGCACTGGCAGAAAATAGCGCTGGTAGGCGTTGGTTTGCTGGGCGGCTCCGTTGGATTGGCCGTCCGGCAGCGTCGTCTCGCGAAGGAAGTGGTCGGCTACGTCCGGCGTCACGCTTCCATTGATGAATGCATGAAGGCGGGTGCGGTGGATTCCGCCACGATGGTGCTCGCGCAAGCAGTGGAAAATGCCGATCTCGTCATCCTCTGCACGCCCATCGGCCAGATGCTGGAGCTTACGAAGCAGTTGCTCCCCTCGCTGAAGCGCGGTGCCGTGGTGACGGATGTGGGCAGTGTGAAGGGACAGCCCGCGCAGGAACTGACTACGCTTATCGCCAATGCCGGCGGCTGTTTCATCGGCAGTCATCCCATGGCGGGTGCGGAGAAGATGGGGGTGAGCGCTGCCAAGGCGGATCTGTTTCAGAATGCCGTATGCGTTGTGTCTCCAACCGCCACGTCACCCGTTGCCGAGGTGAAAAAGCTTGAGGAATTTTGGAGGGCACTGGGAGGTAAACCGCTTCGTCTGAAACCGGATCTCCATGATGAACTGGTGAGCCGGTCCAGCCACTTGCCGCATGTAGTCGCGGCGGAACTGGCGAGTTATGTGCTAAGTCCGGCTTTGCCCAAGCATCAGGCGCAGCTTTGTGCCACGGGCTTTCGCGACATGACGCGCATCGCCTCCGGTTCACCGGAGATGTGGCGGGATATCTCCATGGCGAACAGCAAGCATCTCTCCCAAGTGCTGGGCGTGTTCATTGAAGATCTGCAGGAATTTCAACTCGCGCTGAACAATGGTGACGTGAAGACCATTGAGGAGTTTTTCGTGAAAGCCAAACAACGTCGTGATGAATGGTGTGCGCAAACGGCGTCTCCTTCGCCGGAGTAAATTATCTTAAGGTTTCATTGTGGGTTTACCTGATCTAATCGAAATCGTTCCATTGCCAGCGCCAGTTAAAGCTGAGGTCACAGTCCCGGGCTCCAAGAGCATCACGAATCGTGCGTTGGTTCTGGCGGCGCTCGCTCATGGAACCGTGACTTTGGAAGGCGCGTTGTGGAGCGAGGACACGCAGGTGATGGTGGAGTGCTTGCATACGCTGGGCTTCAAGGTGGAGGTGCAGCCGGACCCGAATGAATTTTGCAACCGCACGATCACGGTGGAGGGGAAGGGAGGGCTCATTCCCAAGAGCGGCACGGTGGAGAAGCCTTTGGAGTTGTTCGTGGGGAATGCAGGGACAGCGGCGCGTTTTCTGGCGGCGCTGGTCTGCCTGGGGCAGGGCGTGTATCGCTTGAGCGGTGTGCCGCGCATGCATGAGCGGCCGCAGGCTTCGTTGTTTGAAGCGTTACGCCAGCTTGGTTATCGGATTGATTCAGCGAATAACAAACTGCCAGCGGTCATTCACAGTAGTGGTCCCAAGGCAGGCAGTTGTGCTGTGAGCGTGGATGAGAGTTCACAGTTTGCCTCGGCGTTGATCTTGAGCGGGACGATTGGTCAGTGGCAGTTGCAAATCAATGGTGCGAATCACGAAGAGTTGCCCTACGTCGAAATGACCCGGCAACTCGTGAAGACCTTCCCGAAAAACGGCGGCGTATTCGAGATCGAGCCAGATGCTTCCAGCGGAAGTTATTTTTGGGCGGCAGACACTGCCGTAGCTCACTGGCCGCAATCAGGATGGCAGATCGATGGTGAATTCCCCAAACTGCTGCCCTTGCCGGCCGAGGTTTCGCGCGAGTCGGACTTGGGTGACAGCATCATGACAGCCATCGTGCTGGCGCCTTTTCTTTCAGCCCCGGTCAAGTTCACTGAATTGGGCCGCTTGCGCGTGCAGGAGTGCGAGCGCGTCGTCGCCTTGCGCACGGAGTTGACCAAGTGTGGTGCGAAGGTGATCGAGGAAGGCGATGCGCTGACTGTCTACCCTTCACAACTTCACGGTGCTGAGATCGAGACCTACAACGATCATCGCATGGCTATGTGTTTTGCGGTGGTGGGCTTGCGCGTGCCGGGTATCAAGCTGCGGAACCCTTCCTGCGTGAAGAAGACGTTTCCGAATTTCTTCCAGAAGCTGGCTAAAGATTTAGGTGTGACGATTCTGGATGCCCACGGGAAGGAGCTGGGGCATGAGGATTTGTTTGCGGCGTGAGGTGGACCACGGAATACGCAGAAGGTTGAGCGTTGCTGCGATAGGAAGAGCCGGCTCTTTCAATGCTTTTCCCCATGCTTCACCGGTGCCGAGTTGATTTTCTCGATCCAGGCCAGAATCAGGGCTGAGACGATAAAGATGGTGTGGATGACCACCTGCCAGAAGATGACTTTGTGGGAGTGTTTTTCCACATCAATGAACGTCTTGAGCAGATGCACTGACGAGATGCCGATGAGCGCGGTGGCGAGCTTAACCTTTAGCACGCCTGCGTTCACGTGCGAGAGCCATTCGGGTTGGTCTGGGTGACCCTCCAAGTTTAGACGTGAGACGAACGTTTCGTATCCGCCGATGATCACCATGATGAGCAGGTTCGCGATCATGACTACGTCGATCAGGCCCAGTACGAGGAGCATGACCTCGCTTTCTTGCATTTTTTGGACACCGCTCATCAGGTGCCACAGTTCCAGCATGAAACGATAGACGTAGATGCCTTGGGCAATGATCAGGCCGAGGTAAAGCGGGGCCTGCAACCAACGGCTCAGAAAAATCATGCTGCCGAGGGTGTTCTGAAAGGGGGACGGTTTGCGTGAATCACTCATATTACAATACGTATCGCTCTGGACTGACGGACAAACGGGCTCCTGTGTTCAAAACTAAATCACTCCGCTAAACTTGGCCGCCGTAGCTACCGAAATCATCCACATCCAGGAGGTCAAACCATGTATGGATGTCTTCCCGCTTCGGGGCGGCTTGGGCGTGGAGGTCGTTGAAGTATTGGCGGCCGTCGATGTCTGAGGGCGTGCGCTGCTCCTGCCAGGCGGACCAGGTGATGATGTCGGGCTGCGATGGCTTCGTGGTGCTGTGCGCGGTGATCCATTCGAGGATCTCGCCGTCGCCCTTGCCGGTGGCCAGTTCGGCCTTCAAGGCTTCATGGTCGACGCCGGCGAATTCGAAGAAGCGCTGGTCGAGAGGGCAGTTGTAATGATACGCGCCATTTTTTCCGACGATAGCGGCCCGGCCTTTATCCAGCAGGCGTGGTAGCATGACGAAGCCCCCGAGCCGCACGCGTGCGCTGCGAGGCGGACGTTGAGTGAGGTCGGGGGCGTTCATCGCGAACCGTTAGATCACAATAGGGGTCACCGACATGAAGGCCGGCAGGTAATCATGCTTGCGGCCCTTGGTGCTGACCGGCTTTTCCTTCGCAACCTTCGGCTGCTGCGGAGCGGCCGGTTGCTTCTCGGGCTTCGGTCCGGGCTTCTTGGCCGTCTCGATGATGCCGTTGGCGAACTCGATCACGTGACCTTGGTGAATGAGCCAGTGCAGGTCTTGCGTGATGGCACGTTGTTCCGGCGTGAGCACCGTTTCAGCCGGAGCGGCCGGGGCAGCAGGCTTGGCTTCACCTTCCGCAGGTGCAGCGGCAGCTTCTGGAGCCGGAGCAGCAGGAGCGGCTGGCGCAACCGGGGTCGGGGCCAAGGCGTCATACACCTTGCGGCGCGTGCACTTGGGCGTCTTGTTGATGAAGTCGATGATGTTCTTGATGCTGTCCGACACGGGCGTGAGCGCCGTGTCCAAGAAATGCGGACGGGCGATGGCCACGTGCGTGACCGTCTTGTCCACCTTGAAGAACTGCAGACCTTGCGACGCGAACTGCTGGCTCAAGGTCGTGACGAGCTTGAGCGGGAACTTCAGTTGCTCTTCCAGATTGCGGCGGAAGAGGGCGCGCAGCGGCCCAATCGGGATGTTTTGGCTGGCCGTGCCGATGAGCGTGTAGTGCTCCACGGGTTGGACGATATTCGCCAAATGCGTCTCGCGGAAATGCTTCTCCACGGCTTCACGGTTCGGGAGCTTCACGGGCTCGGGGACGTTGAGCGGGATGAACTCGGTCTTCCAGCTCTGGTCTTCCAGCCACTTCTTCACGATCTCCTCATCCTTCACGATGCGCACGCGGGCCTTGAAGGCCTCGAACGGCATGCGGGCGAAGCGCTCCTGGTGCAGGTGACGCAGCTTGTTCTGGTAATCGTGATAGTTCGGCGGGCCAAGGATCTCGCCGCTCATGCCGCACTGGGCCACGAAGGTGTAGACACCCTTGGGCTTGTCGGTGGCGGTCTTCTCGGTCTGGTAGAAAGTGTCGAAATGCTTCGTCAGGATGTGAGCCACGGCGTCCGGCTCGCTGAGCCAGAGCGTGTCATCCAGGCGGCAGACGAACATCGGCTGCACCGGCGAGCCATCGGAGTTCTTCTGCACGTCGAAACGAACGACGTAACGCTCCGGGCGCTTGATGATAGCGCGGGCAGGGGAGGCAAGGGCTCGCGGCGTTCATCACGGCGGTCGTCGAAACGGCCACCGCGGTCGTCACGGCGCGGACCACCGGGTCCACTGCGACGATCACCACCACGGTCACTGCGAGGTCCGCCAAAACCGCCACCACCGCCCGGACCACCGGGACGAGGACCACGGCTGGGACCGCCAAAACCGCCAGGGCCACGGCCTGGACCATCACGGCGAGGACCACCGGGACCACCCGGTCCGCGACCGGAAGGACCGTCACGACGGGGGCCACGACGGCCGCCACCATGCTCTTCATCGCCGCGCACATTGGCGTAGCGGTTCGTAGAGGGGGTCTCTTTGGCCCAGGCGGGCAAAAGTTGCTGCTCAAGCTGCTCGAGATTGAACTCGGATTCCAACGGATTACTCATGTTAAAAACGTAACGCCCGGGCGGAGTGTGCCGCGCACAGGCGAAAAAACAGGGTGAGCATGGGCTTTCAGGAAACGGAAAGCAAGAGCGGGTTCGGGAAAGAAAAAGGAGGCTAAATCGTCGATTTAGGCTTTCGCAGGACCAGCCCACTCACCAACTCACGGTGGCGGGACTAAATAGCCCTGCGTCCATTCGGGATTGGGCGGTCGCGAACCGTTGTCCAAGGCGGCCTTCCACTCCGTATCGCTCAGGCGCTGTGGGAATGGTGTCTCGAATTCGTAGTGACTGAGGACGGGACCGGCCACCATGATGCGGTTAGTGCCGCGTTCAAAGACCATGAAGAGCAGATTCACCTTCCCGACACCCTGATGCAGAATGCTGCCGGGATCACCGAGTTCGGGGTTGGGCGGATCCGTGTGCACATCGGCAACCAAGGCATCGTATTTTTGTGCGCCGAAATCGATCGGGAAAGTATCGGTGTAACTGGCACTGCCGAGCATGTGACGATAGAAGAGGCTGGGATACCAGCCATCATAGCGGCGCACAGGACCGTAGTTCGTGACGCCCGTTTGCATCAGTTGATGCATGAAATTAGTTTGCACCACATTCAAGGGTTCCTGACGGGTCTGCTGATCCGCGATCTCGCGAAGCTGGGCGACTTTGTCCACGAAGTTGGTGAGGAAGGAGATGTGTTTGGCTTTGACGTTCGCCATGTCCACGTTGCCGTGCTCGATATCGCTGACCGTTCCTTCATAGGGTAGCGCTTGCAGAAGAGTCGCGGTGCGCGTGATCATCTGTTCGAAGCGGAGCCAGAATTCCACGCTGGGCTCCACGTAAGCATCGGGATAGCTGCACAAGCCGACATCGCTATAGCTTTGCTTGGCGTAGAGGATGGTGTCATGCCGCAGTTGAGTCCATGAAGCGAGCTGGGTATTAAGCAGTCGCAGAGCCCATTCGCGTGTGCGTACGGCTTGGGGACAAGTGGCAGCGGTAGTGGGCGTGGAGAGAGCGCGGAGAGAGGAGAGCCAGCTCAGATAGATGTTACTTTCCCATGCTTCATCTGTCTGGTCGTCGAGGACATTGCGCACGGCGGCGAGATTGTGCTGATACGGCAAACCATCCCGCCAATAGATCATGTGATTGGTGCTCGATTGGGCCGCCGAGTTGGTCATGCGGGCAACGAGTTCGGGGACGATCTGGTCATTGCCCAAGGTTGAGAAAGCCACATCCAGTGCACTGGGCACGCGCCGCGGGATCTTGTTCGTCACGCCATTCTCCACCCAGAGAATGCTGTCGGACGTGACCTTGGAGAGCGCCCAGCTATCCGGAACAAACTTCTGCCCGAAGACCGTGAAGGAGCGCGGCAAACGTAATTGCTCGGGGCCGACGGGCGAGACGAAGGCATCACCTCGAATGTTCTGCACACCGAGCGTGCCCAGCCCAATCTGGGTTTGCAGATCCGCCAGTTGCTGGGTCGTGGTCACGTTGGCCAAGGAAGCGATGTTCGCGGAAACCATCAGATCAGCCAGATGGGCGAAGGTCATAGAATCCGTCCACCCCACAAACGTCTGGGTGACTTTGTCGAAGTTCACCCAAGCCTGATATTTTCCCGAGAGCGCGAGCAAGCGGCCCAAGGTGATGGCTGTGCCAAGCTGGCGTGTGGAGGGCGGTAGCGGATTGCCATCGCAATCCTGATCACCACCCGCGATGCGGAAATCGATACGGCCCAGCCACATAGTCGCACGGAAATAGCGGCGTAATCGTTCGGACTGTTCATAGTGACCGCGCGGCTTGAACTGGGAGAAGTCCGTGTTCCGGGGATAGTCAAAAAAGGTGAAGCAGGTGAAAGCTTCGGAATTGATGGCATCGAGCGTTTGCTGCACACGGGCTGCCTGTCCTAAGGACGAGGCGATCTTGGAACCTTTGAGCAGTGAACGCGCGACGGTCAGATAATAATCGGCATCCAGCACACTCGCCGCCAACGGCCCCGAGGAAGCTTCCTGTTGGGCGACACCGATCTGCGCCGCCATCCCGTCCAGAATCTGCTCCAGCGTTTGCGACAGCCAGAGGTGCTCGAGCTCCACGAGCATATTATCATAAGAGCGATGCCAAGCGTGCAGGATGGCATCGGCGGAAACAAAAACGGGCAAGTCATCATTCCACAAGGCGTAGAATGACTGGGCGAAATTGGTGGAGGCGAGCCGTTCACTCACTACGAAACCTTTGCTCTGCAGTATGGCCAGCTCGCTCGGGTTCAGCCGGAAATCATGATAGCGGTAGCCGTGATTGGTCGGTTGCATGCCCACGTTGTTCGTGGCGGGATCAGTGGCGAAGAGATTCCAGTAGGTCGCCGTGGTGACATCCCAATCGATGCCGGGCAGATAGACATTCGTGACGCCATAACGCGCGGCGAACTGCTGGGGTGAGATCTGGCCGACTTGCTGCAGCTCTTGGGCGAACGCGGCGTTGTAGCCAAATACTTCACTGCCGCCCGTGCCTGTCGGCACTTCGGCCGTGTTTCCCCATTCGGCATTCAGTCGGTAAAACATCTTCGGCTGCCCGATACCGATAGAGAGCTGGGTGAGCGCGGTTTTCCCTTTTTGCTTGGAACCCACGTTCACCCAATCCACCAAGTTGGAGCTTTGCTGCAGTTGATACAGCGGATAAGCGGTGGCCCCAGAGGGCAAAGGCAAATTGCCCGGCCAGCTCAGATCAATGTGAGTAGCTTGGGGCTGGAGGTTAAGGTGTGGTCCGGCAGGTTGTGCGTGCAAAACGCATGCCGAGAGGAGGGCGACGATGAAAGATACGACTGGTTTCATGAGCACAATCGAGAGACGTCCCTGTCTAACGACGACAAAGGCTGAATCTCGATTATGACTTCTATCACTAACGATGCGAAAAGGCTCCTAGGGTCAACGCCTACTTCCGAGTGGGAGAGCCAAGTAAAAAGCTCCAAGGTGACCCTTGGAGCTTTCGAAAATCAGATGGAATGAACGCGCTTACTTCACCGTCACACCGGCCGTCTGCATTTCACGGAGCGAGCGCTCTTCATCACCGGCAGTTATGTTCACCGCGCGGCAACCTTCTTTGATCACAAAGGTCTTGAAGCCAGCCTTGGCGCAGTCGAGGGCGGTATATTTCACCGTGTAGTCCG
>JAJNBN010000521.1 GCA_021156225.1 Verrucomicrobiota bacterium
CACTATAACCCTGGCGGATTTCACCTTTGAACGCGATACGTGTTTGCGCGATGCCTTGTCCACCGCGCACCGCCTGCACGATCTCATCGGCAAACGCATGTGCGAGACGTCGCGCATCATTCCCCGCAAAACGCTTTCCCACCACCTGTTGCTTGCTCCCCACGTGGATGAGCCGTCCTTCCAGGCCGTCACCCTGCGCCACCTTCACTTCAAAACGCGCCTTGTCCGGAGCTACAAATTCAAAACCCAAAACCTCCAGATCGAACTTCAACGTGGCGCCGATTTCTCCCGATGCGCCCGTCATGAACACCGGAATAGTCTCCTTCGCCGTGATGGTTTGATCGCGCGTCAGGTCGATCACTGTCCCCTGCGCCTGCACAGATTCAGTCACACCGAAAATCGCGGCACACAACGCCACTGCCAGTAAGATTCGCTTCACACTCATGAGTAGATTAGCCCGTCCCTCGCTTGGACGATAAGTTGAAATTGATGGTAAATGTCCGGCTGCTGTCCGTGGCCCCGCCTTTTGCACCGTCTGGTCCAGTTGCGCGTTGCCGGAACGCTTCACTATCTTGCCCCGAGCCGCTCCATTGCGCTGCACCACGACCTCCACCCGCACAATGCCGGTATCACCGATCACATTGTCGGGGACTATCCAGTTCAAGTCATAGATCTCCCGCACATACTGCGCGTAATTCATCAACGTCGGCCCATTGCCGATGCCCCAACCCGTGCCCGACCCCGCGCCAAAACTGGCCACATCCAAGCCGCCACCAGACTGGGAAAGCCCCTCGTTCAAGCCTCTGATGGTATTGCCGATTGCCCTATCGATCGCCGCCTGCCGCGACCGCGCATCCCGGATCGCTTTCGCATCCGCCATCCTTTGGGCATCCTGCCGTGACTTCTCCGCATCCGCCGCCGCTTTCTGCTTCGCCTTGGCGTCCATCTTGTTGCGATCCACCGTCGCCAAATTCACCACCACCTTCTTCGTCTCGGCTTTGGTGGCTTCTTTCTTCGGCTCTGTCTTCGCCTCTTTTTTAGGTTCAGACTTCGCTTCCTTCTTCGGCTCGCTCTTCTCCGCTTTTTTCTTCTGAGTTTCCGGCGGGCGCAAAGAGGTTCTCGTATCCGGCGGCGGCACCACCACCGCTTCCATCGGCGGCGGCTTGGGCGCTTCCACGACTGCGGGCGGCGGCGTCACCGGCTCCGGTTGCGGAGGAGGCGGTGTCGGCTGCGGAGCTGACGCGGGGGCTTGTGCCGGGGCAGCACCAGTAGGACTGCCTCCGCCCCCTCCACCACCCACCTGCGAAGGCCCATCCGTCAGCCCTTGAATATCGATCAGCTTGATATCGACGTGCTGCTCCTGATCCTTGATCGGCTTGAACGTCTGCGGCCCCATGGCCGTCCCCACCGCCAGCACGACAATCAGGATGCCATGCGAGGCCAGCGAACCGACAAAACATTTTTTTTGCAGACGTTCCATGAAAAGATCAGCGTTTACCAGTACGTGGGTCTGTGCGCAGCGAGATGCGACTGATTCCGTTCCGGTCGCATCGCTGTAAAATGGCCGCCACATGCTTGTAGGGTCCGTTCTCATCAGCCCGGATATACACTACCATATTCTTGTTCTTGGCGAACTTTTCGCGCAATGCCAATTCCACCTGATCCAGCGGTGCTATCCGGCTGTTGATCATGTAGCTCCCAGCCGCATTCACTTCCACTGTCACGATGTCATTCGGGCTCACCTTGGTATCCGGCCGCCCCGCCTCATGCGGCAGGCTCAGATCCATCCCCTGCTCCAAGAGCGGCGTGGTGATGATAAAGATGATCAGCAGCACGAACGCCAGGTCCAATAGCGGCGTGATGTTGATCTCATTCAACGTCACCATGTGATTTCTCTGTGATACGCGCCGCATTAGCTTCTTCTTGCTTTAACTCAGACGGAACAATTCGACCTTTGCTCCGATACTTAAAAATTATTCGTCCTTCAGATACTCCGTCTCCATCTTGGAGACCAGTTCCTGCGCGAAGTTATCCAGCTCCACCGTGAACACGCGCAGATTATGCACCAGCCAGTTGTAAGCGAACATGGACGGGATCGCCACCAGCAGCCCCGCTACCGTCGTCAACAGCGCGCACGCCACACCCGGAGCCATCGTCGCCAGATCCGCGCGACCACCCGCCTGCACACTCATCGCCACATAACTGAACGCGCTCATCACACCCCACACCGTGCCCAGCAACCCCAGGAAAGGCCCACCGCTCACCGCGATCGCCAGCAAAATGAGACCCGACTCCAGCTTAAGCGCTTCCCGTGCCACTGCAGATTCGAGAGCACGCTTCACATGCTCCATCGCCTTCAGGGAAACTTCCTTCTTCCGCCCCTCATTCGCCTCCGTGCGCAAACGCGCATCGAGCTGGTCGCAACCATCCTTGTAAACCGTGAAGAGCGGGCACCCCTCCACCGCCACCCGCCGGTCATATATCTCCAACACCTGCTTCTGGTTGCGGAACTCCGTATCGAAGAAAAGATTCAGTTTCTTGGCCCGCCGCATCTGCAACGTCTTCGCCACCATCACCGACCACGCGAACGACGAAAAGATGCCCAGGATGACGATGATCACCTTTCCTTCAATCGTGGCATTCTTCCAGATGAAGGGCAGATCGTTGACCGCTAGAATCACATTAATCATGTCGTAAAATGCCAGAGAGCCGCATCCCCAGCCTCAAAAAAGCCAAAACCACTATATAGACCACCTACTGACGCACCAAGCCCACATTTTACTCAACCCATTGTGTGCAATTGACGAAAACGAAGCCCAGCAAAAAGAAGCTTACCGATTGGACCCATCCCTTACCCTTTACACAGGCGCCCTCGCCCACCTCGCCGTAGTGGGACCGGCGCCACCGCCAGTCCAGCCTTCCCCAAAACCAAAACATCTCCCCACCCACTACTGCCCCTGCCCACCCGTCGGTCCTAGTAACGTCCGCTCCCGCAAATGCTGCTCAATGCCCCGCGCTATCAATCGCTCTGCCGCTTCCGCCGGATTCTTGCCAAAAAGCCCCGTGGACACCAACTGCTCCAAGAAGTCATGAACGGGCGGCGTCGTAGACACCGTTATCGTTATTGTTTTGACTGAATTGGGCGTGCGCGGCATTACAATGCCATAAGTATGCCATTATTTAAAAATGGTCAAGGGGTTAAAACAGAAAATAATGACAATTTTTAAGTATTTTCATCTCTTCAAGTAGGCGACGACGTAAGGAGCCTCTAACTGGCTTCTCTCGATGTTCGGAGTTCGATGTTGGATGTTCGATGTTTCCCCCTTATCCTCCGCCCCGCCCATGACCCCAGAGAATGCCAAAAAGCCCGCTTCGAGCCGCTTCCGCTTTCAGGAAGCCGGCCTCCTCTGGGTCATTTTCGTCCTCGGCGTCATCCTCACCTGGCAAGGCGGAACCGTAAAAGTTCCCGTTTTCGAGATCGGCCCCGATGGCGAACGCCAACGCGTCTTTGACGTAGGCACTGACGGCGAACGTACTCCTCGCTTCGAGGAAAAGAACAAATTCCTCAACACCCAAAACCTCGCGCAGTTGCTGAAAGACACCAGCTTCATCGCCATCATGGCCGTCGGCGCGACCTTTATCATCATCGCGGGCGGCATCGATCTCTCCGTCGGCTCCATCTACGCCCTCGCCTCCGTCACCGCCGCACTGGTCTTGCGCAGCTACGGCCCTGATGGCGCGAACGCCGCCGCCTCACCTTGGCTCTCCGTCCCCCTCGGCATCGTCACCTGTCTCGGTGTCGCCACCTTCTGCGGCCTGCTCAATGGCGGGATGATCACTTTGTTGCGCGTCCATCCTTTCATCATCACCCTCGGGACCATGGCCATCTTTCGCGGCATCGCCTTCGTGATGACCAAAGGCCAGTCCATCGGCGGTTTTCCTGAACCTTTTCGCAATC
>JAJNBN010000522.1 GCA_021156225.1 Verrucomicrobiota bacterium
CACTCACCACCGCGCGTTGATTGATCTCCACCAGCCATTGCCAGCGGTAAAAGCCTTGCATCCGGTCGAACCAGTTGCGCTTTTCCTCGCCGGGTTCCGGTGTCGTCAAAAACTCCTCAAGTGTTGGTCGCGGGTCGGCTAACTCCTCCAGCAACTCCACCTCCTTCAAGGAAAACCGCCCGGTATTCTTGAATCGCAGATGATATTTCACTGGCGATCCCGCCGAGGCGAAGCGTGGCAAAACTCTTTCTGCGATGAACTTGGTCCGCCCCAGGCGCATCGTAAGCCAGGCCACCAGCAGGAGCGCGAGCATCAGCGCAAAAGCCTGATACGCCACGGTGAGATTCGTATCCAGGCCGAACATCGCCAAAACCAGCGACCAGCTCATGATCAACACCCCCACGCGCCCCACACGCCGCACCACCCACTGCCGCAGTACGAAATAAGCACGATACTGCCGGTAAGACCGCTTGCGAAAATTGTTACTTCCCCAGCTCATTTTTCAAATCACTTCAACCATTCCGTAGTGGAACAGGCGCCACCGCCTGTCCAGCCTCGCTCTTCCATAGTGGGGCAGACGCCCACGTCTGCCATTAGTCGTGCAGGCGCCTCGCCTGCACGCCACCCGTTCACGCCGGCACCTTCACATTCTTCAAAATCTTCTCCACCACCCCTTTCGAGGTCAGTCCGCTGAACTTCGCCTGCGGCTCCATCACCATACGATGCGCAATAACCTCCACCGCCAGCTCCTGGATGTTCTCCGGCGTCACGAATGACTTGTTATCAAAGAGCGCCAGCGCCTGCGCCGCCTTCATCAATGATAGAGAGGCACGCGGGCTCGCGCCCAGTTGCACACCCTCGGATTTACGCGTCGCGGATACCAAGTCCACGATGTAGCGTTTCAGTTCGTCGCTGATGCGGATCGCCTGCACCGCCTGCCGCGTCATCAACACGTCCGCCATCGTCACGCACGGTTTCAAGGCATCGATCGGATGCTTCCGCTCCTGTGCGGAAAGGATTCCCACCTCTTCCTCATTGCTCACATAACCCAACGTGAATTGCAGCGCGAACCGGTCCATCTGCGCCTCCGGCAACGGATACGTGCCGCGAAACTCCACCGGGTTCTGCGTGGCGATCACGAAGAACAATTCGGACAATTTACGCTGCTGCCCCTCCACGCTCACCTGCCCTTCGCCCATCGCTTCCAGCAAGGCCGATTGCGTTCGAGGGGAAGCGCGGTTGATTTCATCCGCGAGCATGATGTTCGCGAAGACCGGCCCTTCATGGAAATGAAAGAGCTGGTCGCGCTGGTTGAAGATGGAGACGCCCAGAATGTCTGATGGCAACAGGTCCGGCGTGAACTGGATGCGCTTGAACTCCGCTTGCACGGAGAGCGCCAGTGCTTTGGCCAGCGTCGTTTTGCCCGTGCCTGGATAATCCTCCAGCAGCACGTGACCGCCGCTGATGAGAGCTGCGAGCAGTTTGCGGATGGCCTCACTTTGGCCCTTCATGACCTGCTCGATGTTTGCCTGAATGGCTTGGATCACCTCCCGCGGTGCCAGCTTTTGTGTTTCGCTCATGTGATGGTTCTCCCAGAAGTATACCCTGTTTGTAGCTCCTAGCCAATGCGGACCGCGACCGATTGGCTTACTTAGTTTGACCGTCCCTTTTCCTCTCCGTTCAAATAGACTCTAATGCATTTCGGCAGTTTCGCCACACCCATTTCGATCAAACAAAAACTCGCCGCCTTGCATGGTTCCAGCGCCACGTCCAACCCCATCATCCGCGCCGGCACCGTGGAAAAACATGGCCAGACCGTCTGCCACGCCTCGCCCAGCATCTCGGCGGTGCGTTGCACGCCCTCGATCGGCTTCAAGGCAGACCCGGCGAAGTTCACCTGCCCCGGCATCCGCACTACTTGATCAGCCCCTACTTCCACTTCGACAGCGCCGATTCGATATCGTCCCGGTGGCGCCCCCGCCGCCGCCATCGCATCCGTGGTGTAATAGATCTGCGCCACGCCCACGGTCCGGTAAAACAACCGGAACGGCTCCGGCGACACCTGGATACGGTCCGGGATGATGCCGACCGTAAGCGCCGACTGATCCAACACCCGCCACACGATATTATCGTGCCGGTCCAAAGTCCGCGGACAACCATTCCCCAAGTGGGTGAAACCCACCGCTCCCACCTTCATCGCGGCGCTGATGGATTCTACCGAAGCATTCGTATGACCGAGACTGATCCTGATGCCCTTGCTCGCCGCATAACGGATCGCCTCAATCGCCCCCTCGCGCTCCGAAGCCACCGTCAGTAGCACCGGATCACTCTCCGTCACCGCCAGCAGCTCATCGATATGCTTCACCGTAGGATCACACATCACCACCGCATTATGCGCCCCCTTGAAACCCGGCTCCGGCGAAAGAAACGGCCCCTCGATATGCCAGCCCACAATCCCCGCCCGCAGTTCCGCGTTCGCGTTCCGCAAAGCGCGGATATATTTCAAGCGCGCCAGCAAAAGCGGCCATTCATCCGTGATAAGCGTCAGCAAAATCTGTCCACAACCATCTTGCTGCAATCCGCGCATGGCCTTCAGCAAATCGGCCTCCGTCAGATTGTCCTGCTGAAAATCAACACCCGCATAGCCATTCACTTGTACATCAATCAACAACGGCGCGAGCCAAAGACTCGTCTCCGTGCCCTCCGGCAAAGGCACGATTCCCGTGATCTTCCCGTCTGCCCACGTCATCTCCACCGGCTTCCCCGTCCGATAATCTTTCGCGATCACTTTCATAAAAACTCTCCCACTAAATCGTTAGGTCAGGCCACTCTCATCGCCACCTCAGCGACGGTAAGGACCGGTTCCACCCAGTCCCTGACTCTTTTCGGAACCGGTCAACCATCCTTCCACCGGCTCGTTCGACACGCCCACCATCCCCTATTTCCTTTGTCCCTGCACACCTTGCGTTCCACTACGTTCCATTACGTTCACTCAAAATCTCTCTTTCATGCCCTCATCCTGCCACTTATTTCATCTCACCGTTAGCCCTACGTCGGCTATATCGGCTACATCGGCACAAAATCTCGCTTTTCTCACCCCACAGGCTCCAACCTTGTTCCTGACTTCCCACGGTTGATTCCCCCTTCTCAATGCTCGCTACTCAAATGATGGCCTGCCGGTGCAACCGGCCTCCATTTGTCCGCTTGCGCGCTCCCTTCCCTACCATTAGCCTGCCCTTTCCTTGATTGTCTGAAAATCTTGAACCCGAAGCAAAAGTAAAAGTTCATGCCACAACCGATTAAGACCTACACCGTGGATTCCCTGCCGGTGCGCGTTTACGCCAACCAGCCGGACATGGCCGCCGATGCTGCCCTCACCGTCCGCAATTACCTCGCCTCCGTCATCGCCAAAAAGGGCTCCGCCGCCGCCATCCTCGCCACTGGCAATTCTC
>JAJNBN010000523.1 GCA_021156225.1 Verrucomicrobiota bacterium
ACGGCTTAGTTTTCGGGTTGCTAGCAGATGCTTCTGGCACGGTGCTCGCTCGCGCGGGCGACTTCGATGCTACGGATTTTCATTGGCTTCGCCACGTTGAGCCTCCGTGGATTTCAATGACACCAGATCAGATTCGTCACATGATCGAGTGGTTGGATGGCAAAATTCTGCCTCAGATGACAACGCAAGGGGACGCTTTTGTGCTTTTGATGCGGCCACAGGGACGGTTGTTCGCGGTCATCGGTGGTCGGTCTTTGGGTAGGGAGGTTACATGGCTTTATCACCATTCCAAAGCCGTGAGTGCCGCACTTGAGGCCGGCTTGATGGGAGAGGGGGCAGCATGACTATCACGGCTAACCATGTGTCGATCTTAGGTGTTAGGACACCATGAATATTCCCTTGTTTCCCATGGGGATTTGGGGCGAGAAGGATCCGAAGGGAATGCCATCTCACTTGTTCTTTGGCTCGCGGCGGTTGGATTACAGCACCGCCCAGCGCGCCGACATCTCCAAGCAGAATTTCAGCGTATGTCCGCGACACTGGTATGTGGATGCCACGTTCGTCTGCCGGGACTGTAATGGAGAGTTTATCTTCTTCGCCAGTGAGCAGCGTTTCTGGTACGAGGACAGGCATTTTTGGATCGATTCGTTGCCGACGCGGTGTATTTCCTGCCGCAAGGAGCAGCGAACGCGCTTGAATCTCAGGAAGCGCTACGATGCTTTGATTGCGACTGCTCTGGGTGCGTGTCCGGCGGAGACAAAGAAAGAAATCGTGGCGATCATTAACGAATTGGAGGCTGCCGAAGATGACATTCCGGAAAAGATGAAACAGAGCCGAAGCGTATTGTATGCCCAACTTGCAAAAGCGGCCTCCTAAGAAACTAGGGCCAAAGGCCAACGGCCTAGCTTCCGGTCATCAAGAAAACACTAAGGGCTGCAAGCCCGTCTCATACGCCTCAACGGCCCCCTTTGAACTTTGAGCTTGGGCCACCTTCCCCTATAGTGGCCCCCGCATGAGTTCCCCCGAGGAAGCAGAATTGCTGGCGCGCTGCCGCCAAGGCGACTCCGCCGCCTAGGATGAACTCTTTGACCGGCAGCAATAATCCATGTCTAAGGATTTCAACCAGACTCTGCTGAACGCCAGATCGCATGCCATGGAAATGAAAACGATCGCCGCCCACTCTGCTATTACCGACCCTTACCCCGAATTCTGGACGTATGCAGCCGATTTGGCCACTCGCTGGGCCGATGCGCTTTCCACCGATTTACTGGATTGGGGCGTACTTGGCTCGCTGCGTGAGGAAGCACGAACGGAAAGGAACCGGGCCGGAATCTGGCTGTTTGCTTTCTGTAACCGTATTGAGAGCACCTACCAGTCATTGCGTGAAAATTCGTTTGATAGACGAGTCGGGTAAATTGCTCTTCCAAAAAGACTTCCGTCCCAAGCATTGTGTTGTCCTGTAAGGTTATCGCCTAAGCAACACAAGGGCTGTTAGCCCGCCTCATGCTCACCCCCCTTTGAACTTTGCTTCTTTGAACTTTGAGCTTGGCCCCCATTCCCCTATAGTGGCCCCCGCATGAGTTCCCCCGAGGAAGCCGATCTGCTGGCGCGCTGTCGCCAAGGCGACTCCGCCGCCTGGGATGAACTCTTTGACCGGCACTACGCCATCTGCGGTCGCTTTCTCTTCCAGCTCTCCAGTTCCCTCACCGCGGAAGATGTGGCCGAGATCTGTCAGGAAACCTTCCTCACCGTCATCAAAAGCCTCCCGAGCTTTCAGGGGAACAGCCAGTTCCAGACCTGGCTCTTCCGCATCGCCGTGAACAAGGCGCGCGATCATCAGGAGAAACAACGCGCCGCCAAACGGGGTGGGGGACAACTCACCCTCTCCCTCCACGCGGAAGACCCGGAAACCGGTCTTGTCATCGATCCACCCAGCCAGCAAGCCGGCCCCGATGGCGTCCTCGCCCGGCAGGAAGATGCCTCCCTCGTCGTGGCCGCCTTGGCCCAGTTGGGCGATCCTTGCCGCGAAATAATCGAGCTCCGTTACTTCGGTGACCTGAGCTATGAAGAAATCTCGAAAGCCTTGGAACTCAACGAGAAGACTGTGAGTTCCCGGCTCAGCAAATGCCTGGATAAACTGGAGCAACTGGCGCGCGCAAAATTTTCCGGGGAGAATTCGCCGCTTTCTCCGTCAAACACTTAGACGATCATGTCGCAAGAACCAGAAAAAGAGATCGAGAAGCAACTGCGCGAGCACGCTGAAAAGCGTCGCGCCGAGGCGGGCGATCAACTGGACCTGCATCCCGCCACCCGGCGGATGTTGCAGGGCGAAGTGACGCGCACTTACGGCACCACGCCCCCGGTCACGCGGGAGAGCAACCTGCGTCCCTGGTGGTCTTACTGGCCCGGTGCCCTCTTCACCGCCTGTTGCGTGATCCTGATGGCCGTGGTCGTGATGAGGCCCGCACGGGAAGAATCGTTCAGCCTCGCTCAGGCGAACAATCCCACACCTGCTGCCAGCACCAGTTCCGAGATGGCCGCCACCTCGCTCCAGCCCTCCGCAGACGCCTTCGGCGCGGCCCCCGCTCCCGGCGCACCGCCGCCCATTGAAAGCATGACGGAACGCCTCGGTCAGACCGTCGTGATGGACAAAGCCACGTCCATCAAAGAACACGAAGAGATGCAGGTGAACAGCCAGCCATTCAACAAGACTTTACCGGCGGCCGAACCCGTCGCCAAACCCGCTACCTCCGTGCTGTCCAAGGATCTGAAAGCGAGCGAGCCCTTCGCGCAGAGCGGGGCATCGGCTGCCCCGTCCAGACCCGCGCCGGTTCTTGCTCCCATAGCTGCCACTCCTTCTCCGACCAGATCGCAACCCGCTCCGATATCTGCCACCACCATGTCAGCCCCTGCGGTGACTAGCCGTTCCAACCTGCCCGAGGACTCGGCGAAAGCATTGCCCGAAGCGAAAATGAAACGCATGGCCGTAACGGAAGGCGCGCTGGATGCCCCCGCCGCCGCCGCACCGACGGTCCCTCCTGCTCCCGGCACACCGCCAACTCCAGCCAGCCCGGCCAAACTCGCCACTGCATCCGGCAACTATCTGCCGATGGATAACCGTCCAGTCGCTTTCACGGCGACGGTGTCCGATCCCGCCAGTAACGCCGCCGGCCAACGCTTTGAGCAAACCCCATCCCGCGCCGGCATGCGCCGCAATTATCAATCACCCGCCGTCCCCGAAGTGATGGAACGCTTCCAGGTGCAACAGAACGGCGAAGAAGTGAGGATCATCGATAGCGATGGCTCCGTCTATGTCGGCAACATGAACGCCCCGGAAGCAGACAAAAATCTTTCTCTGCGCGATGCCGCCAAGAAACAGGATGCCGCACCCGCCCAAGCCGTGGCGGATGAAACCCGCTCCCGGGGAGTCGTC
>JAJNBN010000524.1 GCA_021156225.1 Verrucomicrobiota bacterium
ATGCATTGCCCGGAACTCTTCCGCAAAGGCACCGTCATCGAAAAGATGATCGCCAATATCGACGTCGGCCCCACCTTCCTAGAAGTCGCCGGGCTCAAGCCCCCCAGTTACATGGATGGCCAGAGCTTCGTATCCGTGGCGCAGCAGAAGGAAGTGCCGTGGCGCGAGTTCTTCCTCTACACCTATTTCTGGGAACGCAATTTCCCGCAGACTCCCACCATGCACGCCTTACGCGAGGAACAATACAAGTTCATCCGCTACTATGGCATTTGGGATACGGACGAACTCTACGACATCCGCTATGACCCGAAGGAGACGAAGAATCTCATCAACAGCCCAGAGCACAAAGCCATCGCCACGCGCATGCGGCAAAAACTCTTCGCTGAACTGGAAAAGGTAGAAGGACTGAACATCCCGCTGTTCCCGGACAAAGGTGGTTCTTCAAACCTGCGGCGTATCAATGGTTCCGAAGCCGCTGATTTCCCTGAGCAGCTCATGCGCAGGAAATCGGGTAAAGAGTAGTGCTGGCAATGTTGGATATCCGCGCCTAACTGCGCCATATTGGAGCAGGTCATGAACGAGTTGCTCAATGACATTAAACCGCTGGCCCTTGCGCTTTGCTTAGGGCTGCTGGTTGGCCTGCAGCGTGAGCGCACCAGTGCCGCCCTCGCTGGCTTCCGCACTTTTCCCTTGATCACCCTCGCAGGTGCGTTGTGCGCCGTTCTGGCCAAGGACTTCGGCGGCTGGACGGTGGCCATGGGCTTTCTCACGGTGGCGGCGATGATCATTGTGGGCAATCTCGCGGAACTGAAGAAACCGAAACCGGATACCGGCCTCACTACGGAAGCGGCCATGCTGGTGATGTACAGCTTGGGTGCCTATCTGGTGGTGGGTTCCGCCGCTGTGGCCATAATCCTCGGGGCAGTGGTTGCTGTACTTTTGCATTTGAAACCGCAGATGCAAAACTTCGCGGGCAAACTGGGCGATGAAGATTTCAAGGCCGTGATGCAGTTCGTCGTCATCAGTATGCTCATCCTGCCGCTGCTTCCGAATGATTACTTTGGCCCCTTTCATGTGCTGAATCCTTTCAAGCTCTGGTTGATGGTGGTTTTCATCGTGGGCCTGAGCCTCACGGGCTACATCATCTATAAATTTTTCGGCGAGAAGGCTGGCACTCTGGTGGGCGGCATACTGGGCGGGATGATCTCCAGCACGGCCACCACAGTCAGCTACGCGCGCAATACCAAGGCCCACCCGAAGCTTGCCGGTCTGGCCGCCGTAGTCCTCATGATCGCCTCCACGGTGGTGTTTATCCGTGTGCTTATCTTGATGGGCACGGCCGCTCCCCGTTTCTTTCGTCAAGCCGTTGGTCCGGTTGGTGCGATGCTAGGTGTGACTCTGATCATTGCCGGGGTCGCCTGGATAATGGCGCGCGGTGAGAAGGCCGCGATGCCTGAGCAGAAGAATCCGTCTGAACTCAAGACTGCTTTGGTCTTCGCCGCCATGTATGGCCTCGTGCTCATGGGGGTGGCCGCCGCCAAAGAATACTTCGGTGACAGCGGTCTGTATGTCGTCGCCATCCTGTCCGGCCTCACGGACATGGATGCCATCACTCTCTCCGTGTCCCAATTGGTGCAGCAAGACCAGATCGATCCTCGCACCGGCTGGCGGCTGGTGGTGACGGCGGCACTCTCCAACTTGGTCTTCAAAACGGGTGTAGTAGCCGCGCTGGGGAACCCCGCGCTCTTAGGTCGGATCAGCCTGTTGTTTGGCGGTGCCTTTGTCGGAGGCCTGGCTATCATCTTTTTGTGGCCTTGAAGTAAGATTCCAGCGGTCTGATGTTATACAGGTTGAAGGCTCCTGAGGCCCAAAACGGCGGCGGTGAGCCAACCGATATATCTTTATGAAGACAACATGTGCAGTGCTTGCCTGGATGATGATGTCCGCTCTCACCCTAAGTGCCCGCGCCGCGGATGCTCCTCCCGAGCATAAGAAGTTCATGGGCGTCTGGCAGGGTGCCGCCGTGGATGGCGATGGTTCCAAGCCGGGCAGTGCCCGTGCCCGCATCGGCGAAATGGTCATCACTGAGGACAAAATCACCGCCAAGGACCCTCACGGAAACAGTATGGGGGAAGGCACTTACAAATTGGGCAAGAACGGCAACCAGCTCATCATCGACACCACGGCCACCAAGGGCCAACTGGTCGGCAGAAGCTATCAGGGCATTCTCCAGTTGGATGGGGATAATCTGAAATGGTGCTCGAACAACCCCGGCAAACCGCGCCCCACCGCCTTCCGAACGACTCCGCCCGATGCGTATTTGATGATCCTGACGCGCAAGAAGTAGTGATGCACTTGCCGCTCAAGCCAGTAGCGGTTGCAACCATTTGGGGATCGGTTTATGCAATGAAGTGACCTGCCCTGATTCGCAACGCATAACTTCCCGGAAAGGGTGCGCAAGGTCACTATTATCGAAAATCAGAACGTGTGGCAGCAGGGCCAGGGCAAGTTTTAAATTGTGCAAGGTGCGTGGGAACCTGCTGACCAGCTTGTCCGGTGGCACGTCATGTCCCCCTTGGGTCACCCGCATACATACTCGCTCCTCGGAAAGTCCTGCTGAGGACAAACCGATAAAGCAAAGCACCACATTGTAGCCTCGATCGACGGCTTCTTTAAGAAACGTCATTTTATCCCCGGCAGGATCGGAGAATACCGTCTCGAAAACAAAACTCTCTCCCTGCATCATTAATTGACGGCGCAAGACATCGGCCAACTTGGCCGCGGCATAGGCATCAGTTTGCAATTCCTTGGCTAGAACATCGGCATTGATGAACCGTAATCCGGCCTCTCTTAAATGGGAGTGGTAAAAGGTGCTTTTGCCCGCTCCATTTGGTCCGGCGACAACAACTATCACCGGCCTTTTGTCCAGCGGCAGGTTCATTTGCGCCCCGGCTTGCCCTTAAAGGACTCGAACTGGCGGTTCACAAAACGTCCTTTTGTTCGGGAACCATCCGCTTCGATCCGGATCAGCCATCCAGGTTCACCAGGAGCCGCCTCATAATGAGGATAGGGAATGGTTTGGAGATATTCGCGAACCCGGGCGTGTCCTTCCGGAGAATCCACAGTTTCCAGGCATTGGGAAATCGGTTTCGCACTGCGGCAAAGCGACAAGGCTTGTGTGCCTTGCAGCAACGGTTCGATCGCCCGGCCAAGCTTCGCCCAATACTCCACCTGTCCGGCGATGGAGCGTTCGACAGCTGCACCAGCCACCCGGGCATCCAGCACCAATTCATCAGAGAGTTTCACTGGTTGACTCATAACGCCAAGGTAGCATTTTGCTACCTCGTCGTCAATCTGGGCAAAATCACCTGCCAGCCCTTTGTATCAACTCCGTCCTGTTACATTCCCCACCTGTGCAAAACTTCTCCTTCCC
>JAJNBN010000525.1 GCA_021156225.1 Verrucomicrobiota bacterium
CTCCGGCTTACGGACCCTGATCCATACGCCCGATACACTCACAGATCCTAAGTGGAGATGAGCATCGCCTTTCGCACTTCTCACCTCGCACTTTTCTAACGGTTCCATAAGGATCGCCATCACCCCGCCAACGCAGGACATAACAATTCATAACATCGTTATGCTTGATGACTTGGGATTTCCCAGTGGCTGCCTGTCGCTCCGAAAGAGCACAACCACTGTTCACCCGTCCTTTACCGACAACGAGTTGTCAGCACAGAAAACACTACCAAATCCCTGTCAATTTCCAAACAAAAAATGACCCCAAAACCGCTCCCACTCGCAACGAATTGCCGCAGAAGAAATTACAAACGAAGATTTTTTCGCTGCCGACCCGAAACTAAAAACCGCTAGACGTTGAATTGTCAGCGAGCGCCGCCTAAGTTCAACCACTAGGAATTTAATGTCACGCTTTACACCCACCGGCGAGTTCCAGCTCGATGGCTGTCGTTTTGGCTGGTCTATACGCCATTATGGCGGGTCCTCCTCGATGTATGGGGAGCTTCGTGGCGTATCCGTCAGTGTGTTTCTCCCCGGCCAGAAAACCCGGGAACTCGTCCTCGAATTTCACGTGCAAGACTACTGGTTTCAGAAACCACGCTCTACCACTGCCTTTGAGCGCCGTCTTCAGACCTGTGTGAGCGCGGCCATTGCCGCCGGTTGGGATCCCGAGTCACGCGGCAAAGCGTTCCGCTTCGCAGCGGAGCAACTGAAAGTTGAATGACCCGTGTATGAAGGTCGATCTCCACGTGATGCCGGATAACGCACGCGTCACCGCCTTTTACGCCGCCTTGGGCTACGCCGTGGAGCCGCGCATCAGGATGGGGAAGAAGGTGCTGGAGAATATTCCGGCGACTTGAGCGTCTTTGAAGCGCTGGACTGTTTCCCGCAGGAACGTCCACAGCGACTGGGGCGTGAACTGTTTCCGTAATCTTAATTACCTCGAACTGATCCCATCCTGCCCCATACTTCCCATTGCCAAACTCCCGGCCCTTCCCTTTAATCAGCACAGAGCCCGGAACGACGGACAGGAGACACACACAATGGCCTATACCATTCGTATCCAAGGTCGCGGGGAAGAGATGATCTACACGGACGCCGAGGTGCGCCTGGAGATGGAGCGCACCCTCAGCTTCGGTCACCGCCTGTATTGCGACAACACCGTGCACCTGCCCCTCCCCAAGCGTCAGGAGATCGTCGCCAATCTCTGCGAATATTTCCGCACCAAGGACGAACCCACCATCTTCGTCATCGATGAGAAGGATAAGGACCGCGACGCCTTGGGGATGTATCTCACCGAATTAAGCGCCAACGGCCACCAGCTCACCATCGAGCTGGACTCCGAGGAAAAACGGCACGCCTTCGTCCAGAAGCTCGCCACCGGCACCAAAGAGATCCGGGAAGAACGCTACGGTCCGGACCGGCAGATGAAGATGTTTTGAGATGCGTGTATGAAGAAAACTCTGGCACCTGACGCTTGGCTCCGCACATGGTTTGCGGCCGTTGTCGCCTTGGTATTCGTCGTGATTCTGCTGCCCCGGTCCGGTCGCATAGTCTATGAACCAGTGACACAGTCTTATTTGGTCGAGGACCAGCTTGGGCAAATAGTCATCTTCGCCACCTTGATGTTACTTCCCCTAGCGATTGTCTATTGGGGTGGCAAATCAAACTGGAAGCTTGAGGTGGTCGGCTGGTTGCTTTTGATCGGCTTATTTTCCGGAGCACTGGCGAAGACATCGGGAAATCTTTCAGACAAGGCGTATCGGCTTAACTTGCAAAAGATACTCCATCTTGGCGGTTAAAACTGTTTTTTTTCAAACCTGAAACGTCTGTGCTCGCCGGAAAACCTTACCTGCAACAGATCGAACTGAAACGGGACGAGGTGCCCAGTTTCAAAGAATACCCGTTCAACATCCCCGCCATCAGAAATCTCAAAACGCTCACCTTCCATCCGGATGTCACTTTTCTCGTTGGCGAGAACGGCTCCGGCAAATCCACCCTGATGGAAGCCATGGCCGTGAAACTGGACTTCAGCCCGGAAGGCGGCACCAAGAATTTCCAGCTCAGTTCCGCCGATGATATCTCCCCGCTGCACGACTACCTGCGGGTCTCACGCGGTTTTCTGCGGCCCACCGACCATTACTTTCTGCGCGCCGAAAGTTTCTACAACGTGGCGACCTACATGGATAGCGTGGGTTACTTGAAAAGCTATGGCGGCAAATCGTTGCATGCCCGCTCACACGGCGAGGCCTTTATGGCCTTGCTCACCGTTAAACTGCGCGGTGATGGCCTTTACCTCTTTGATGAGCCGGAAGCCGCCCTCTCGCCCCATCGGCAGTTGCAGGCCCTCCGCGCCATCTACGACCTCGTGAAAGACGGCTCCCAATTCATCATCGCCACCCACTCACCGATACTGCTCTCCTATCCCGGTGCCAAGATCATCCAATTCAATGAAGATGGCCTCTCCGAGATAAAGTATGAAGACACCGAGCATTATCGCGTGACCAAGATGTTCCTGAACAATCATCAGGGCATGTTGCACCATTTGTTGAAGGAGGACTGATTCTTAGAAATGACAAAGACCGTAAGCGCATGAAAAAAGAGTCTGCAAAAGTCATCGTCAGCGTCGGCTGGTACACACCAGTGGAATGGTCATTGCTCAAAGCCCATTCCGTAGATACGGACAAGCTGGATGACACTTATGAAGCCTGGCTGACCAATGCAGGAAATGTGATCAAGCGCATGGAAGCTTCCGGCATATCCGTGGTCCGGGTGCCCATCCGTATTGCCGAGCTTCAGCAATGGTGTGCCCAGCAAGGGCTGCCTTTGGATGGTGATGCCCGCGCCCGATACGCTAGCGAGAGAGCGTCCGGCGGTCATTGTATCGACGGATGACCCTTGGCCATGCCTCCAAACATCAAACCTCCCACCCCTGCCGAGCTTGTCGCCATTATCTTTCTATTCGCTGGAGCGATGATTGCTTTTGGTGCAGTGGGACTGTGGAAGGCTGCGCAATTACCACCGGAGCGGGCGGAGGTCATCGCGGAATTGCAGCACTATGGTGGGTGGTCCATGGGCATCGGCATCGGTGTTTTGGCCCTTTTCTTTTTGATACGCCGTTTCTGGCCTTATTAGCAGTCCGTTCAACTCCGCCTCCGACCGTCCTACGCCGGCAAATGCCCCGATCAGCTTCAGAAATTCTTCTTCACTTCTGCATGGTTGAATCCTGGGTTCTGCGTTAGAGTGCCGCCATGCTGTTTCGGAGACTGGAAAGCATTGGGCGCACGTTTCATCACCTGCAACGTGCTCGGGAGATCGCGGGGGTCTTTCTCAAGTATGGTTATGAGGACCTGCTGGAGCGCCTCCACCTGCCCGCCTTGCTGGATATTCCC
>JAJNBN010000526.1 GCA_021156225.1 Verrucomicrobiota bacterium
CCGAGCACCAACAGCCTGCCGCCGGAACTGCTGGCACAGTTCGTCAACAAGCCGAAGGTGATCTATTACGACTGGGAGATCACGGAAGCCCGGCTGAGCTTTTGCATCGATCTTTATTCCGTGCTGGCCCTGTCGGCCAATCGGATCCACATGGTCAATAATCCCGGAGGGGTCAAGTGGTTGCGGACGATCTCTACGATGCTGGGCAATACGGGCACGGAAGCGGAGTTGACCGCGCCGGATGAGATCAGTGTGCTCAGGCGTTCACCGGCGGGACTCACGGGTGTGGAATTGTTTACCTTGGTCCGCTGGCTGGATCAGACGGATTTTCCAAAGTGGAGCAAAGAATCTGTTCCGGTTCTGCCGGGGGTCCCCGCAGCACCGGTGGCGCCCAAGAATTGAAGCAGTATGTTGAAACTGGGCGTAAATATTGACCATATCGCGACCGTGCGGGAGGCGCGGTATCGGGGACTAACACGGGGGGAGCCAGATCCGGTAGCGCTGGCGTTGATCTGCGAAGAAGCGGGGGCGCAGGGCATCACGGCGCATCTGCGGGAGGACCGGCGTCATATCCAAGACCGCGATGTGTGGCTATTGCGCGAGCGGATCAAGACGCGGTTGAATCTGGAGATGGCGAACTCACCGGAGATCGTGGAGATCGCGCTGAAGTTGAAGCCGGAGATCGTCTGCCTGGTGCCGGAACGGCGGCAGGAAGTGACGACGGAGGGCGGGCTGGATGTGGTGGGGAATCTCGCGGCGCTGACGGAGACGTGCAAGCGGATGAACGATGCGGGCATTGAGGTCAGCCTGTTTATCGCGCCCGATCCGCAGCAGATCGAGGCGTCGGCGAAGACGGGGACGCAGTTCATCGAGTTGCACACGGGCAAGTTCGCCGATCATTTTGACCAGAAGGCGGCGCGGAATGTGGAGCTGGAACGGTTGGTGGCCGGGGCGAAGCAGGCGCATGCGCTGGGCATCCAGGTGAATGCGGGGCATGGGTTGAATTATGTGAACCTGCCGGTGTTGCACGTCGTGCCGCATCTGGTGGAATTGAACATCGGGCACAGTATCGTGAGCCGGTCGGTGACGACGGGGATGGCGCAGGCGGTGAAGGATATGCTGGAGTTGATGAAGGATTATCGGGGGTAGGCCGGTAGCGCAGGTTGGCAACCTGCTGTGTCGCCGACTGTCGGCAGATGCTTGGCTATTTTTACGGTTCGCAGATCACCGATCTGCGCTACAAAAATGATTCTTGGACTTGGCATAGATTTGGTGGAGACGGCGCGGATACAGGCGTCGATGGACCGCTTTGGGGATACTTTCCTGGAACGGTTCCTGTTGCCGAGGGAGATCGAGTTCTGCAAATCACATCGTTTTCCGCTCACGCATGTGGCGGCGCGGTTTGCGGCGAAGGAGGCGGTGGCGAAGGCTTTTGGTACGGGGCTAGGTGAAGCGCTGGGGTGGCATGATATCGAGATCGGGCGCAAGCCGACGGGGGAGCCGTTTCTGGTGCTGCATGAGAAGGCGATCAAGCTGTTTCAATCACGCGGAGGGAAGGGGACGCATCTGTCGCTGACGCATACGGAGAGTTATGCGGCGGCGGTGGTGGTGATCGAGGGGTAGGGGTGAGGGGATGGTTGAGTGGGATGTGGTGGACAGGGAGAAGCGCGGGTTCTAGATTGCAAATTATGGATGCATCCTTTGAGAAAAAGTATCTCCAAACCCGACGCCTCATTTTTGTTGAGCTTCCATTATGGGCGATCCTACTCATGGTCTGCTTTGCGACATTTCCGAAGTTATCTCTCTTGATCCCAATTGGAATGGTTGCGCTGGTCCTGTCTTTACAGCAGAGGGCTGAGGCAATCCTGTGTGATGTTTGTGGAACTCCGGTATGGAAAACAGTTTATTTTGGGAAAAGAAAAAGTTGTGTTGGTTGTTCCGAAGATGAAGGCAAGACGTTTGGTTTGAAGCTGTGGAAAGACTTATGATGGTGTGAGGTGCTGTTGTGTCGTCCCTGACGGGACTTGACCTCTTTTTTCGAGTCCACCCCACGATAAATCGCGGGGTTATTTTCTTTCGCCCTCCGGGCTGGGCCGGTTGCACTGGTGGGCGATTTTGGGAACCGTCCAACATCGAGAGGAAGCAATAATCTTATTTGATGACCTTGTGTGAATTCATGGCCAGGAATTTAGTGTAGTCTTTCATTACGCCGGTGAGATCCACACCTTTTTCCACCACGATACGGGCGTTCAGGAGATTGTTTTCACGGTCCACTTTGGGGTCCACGTGGCCGATGATGCGGGTGCCGCTGAGGATGGGGAGGGCGTAGTAGCCGCGGATGCGTTTGGCGGGCGGGGTGTAAACTTCCCAGGTGTAATCGAAATCCCAGAGGCGGCGGGTGATCTTGCGGTCGTAGATGATGGGGTCGAGTGGGGCGAGCAGGTGTGGAGTGGCGGATGGCTCGGGCAGGTCGGCGGCGTGTTGCAGCAGTTCGGCATCTTCCTTCAAGCAATAGACGGGGGCGTGATCGGCCACTTTTACTTTCGTGATGAAGTCTTTGGCGAGTTGCGCGTGGGCGTTGTTCAGGGTCACGAGGCGGCGTTGGCGGAGACGCACTTGGATGAGCCAGCGTTTGATTTCACGCGGGGTGGCAGGTTTCGATTCCAGAATGGCGGCGGGCAAGATGCGTTCGGGGAGATCGAATACGCGGCGGAAGTTATCCCGGCGGGTGATGAGGAGGCGTCCGTGGAAGAAGAGTTTATCCAGAGTGACTTTGGCCAGGGTGCCGGTGCTGCCCCAGCCGGTTTGGGAGCTGCCGGAATCGAGAAAGGCGGAGGAACTGAGCGGGCCTTCGGCGCGGATGCGGTCGATGATTTTGCGGGCCAACTTCTTTTGATCGGCATCGAGCGCGCCGGAGTAACGGTCCGAGGTGCGGCGTGCTTTCATGCCGGGCAGCAGGTAGCGATAATCTTCGATAGGCAAGGCGACGAGGACGCCGACGTAGTGCTCGAAGAAGGCGCGGTTTTTCCGTTGGTAGAGAGCTTTCAGGAGATCGTCGCGCTGATAGTTCTGCACGCGATTGCGCAGGATGAGGTCGTGCATCTTCCCGCAGACGTCGATGGGATCGATCTGGATGTAGCCGTGATGGCGGATGGCGGCGTCGGTGGCGAGGTGGGGTGCATCCAGATGCAAGACGCGGCGCAGGAATTTGCGGCACGCTTCGGGTGTGGCGGTGAACGTGTTCAACGAGGTTTAGGATGGGAAAAAGATGAGGGGATGAGAAGACACGAATTGCACTAATTTACACGAATTGGGGAGTGCCCGCTAAGCATGCGAAACGGGGAACAAATGGGAGGCGGAGGGAGGGGGAGGGCGACTGAATGGGGTCAAGCGAATGGACAAGGCGAATGGACAAGGCGAATGGACAAGGC
>JAJNBN010000527.1 GCA_021156225.1 Verrucomicrobiota bacterium
GACCATCAAGAAGAAGCTTAACCGCCTGCAAGCCACGGACGACAGCAAGCTCCTGTGAGCAGCCTCTGCCTCTTTATCATTCCATTTGAGTGACGGCGGTGTTCAGTCTAGGTTCCCACCATTGCATGAAAACCTGTTCCGTCATTCTGTCCTTGTGCCTGTTCATCGGCGCGGCCCTTACCACTCGCGCTGCGGAGGCAGACCCGAAAGTCACCGCACTGCTTAAGCAGGCGGATGCCAAGGTGGAGGCCAAGGATATCAAAGGCGCCTTGGAACTGGCCGATCAAGCCGTGAAGACGAACGGGCAAGATTTGCGCGGCTACTATTTTCGCGGGCGTCTCTATGAGTTGGACAAACAGTATGAAAAGGCCCTGCCGGATTACACCGAGGTGCTGAAGCTCGATCCCAAGGCCTCGCCGCTCTACCAACGCCGTGGAGAGGTCAATTTCCGCCTGGGCAATTTCAAGGAATCGGTGGCGGATTTCGATGAGTTGATCAAGCGTTTTCCGGAGGAGGAGCCGCGTCATTGGCAGCGCGGCATCTCACATTACTACGCGGGCATGTATGCGGAAGGGGTCAAGCAATTCGCGGATCACCGCACGGTGAACGGAAACGATGTGGAGAATTCCGTGTTTCATTACATTTGCCTTGTGAAAGCGAAGGACAAGGCGACGGCACTGAAGGAATTCATTCCCACCGGCGGCGACAGCCGGGTGCCCATGATGGAGATCCACGCCCTCTACTCGGGCAAGGGTTCCATTGAAGAGGTCTTGAAGGCCTGTCGTGCGGGCGATCCCAAACCGGAAGAGCTGAAGAATCGCCTCTTCTATGCGCACCTGTATATCGGCCTGTGGTATGAGTCGGAAGGGAAGGCGAAGGAAGCGCGTGAGCATATCTTCAAGGCGGCGGGTGAATACGGCGTTGAAGGATATATGGGTGACGTGGCGAGGGCACACGCGGCGGTGTTCAGGAAGCAAGACGGCGCTAAAAAGCCGTAAGCTCCCCATCCCAAACTCAAAGGAAGTTTTCTCTGTTGTTTTTAACTTTTGGTTTGGACCTTATTTTAAGCTTTGAGCTTTGAATTTTGAGCTTCAGCCCTCTAACTTTCCTGCTGTTGCATGAAGACCTCTGACATCCGCTGTATTGGTGCCACGCTGTATTATCTGCCGGTCCACACCCGTGTGCCCTTGAAGTTCGGCACGGAGACAGTGACCTACGTGACCTGAGCTCGCGTCAAGGCGACGGTGCAGGATCGCTCCGGCAAAACGGCGGAGGGTTGGGGCGAGACGCCGCTGAGCGTTACGTGGGTCTGGCCCAGCACGCTGCCGTATGAGACGCGCCATGCGGCGCTGAAGAAGTTCACTGAACTGCTCGGGGCGGAACTGGTGAAGTACGCGGAGCCGGGCCATCCGATCGAACTCAGCAATGATTTTCAGGAACACGTGCTGCCGGGGTTGTTGAAAAAGTTTAACGACTCTCGCACTGGTGAAGAACCGATGCCCTGGCTGGCCGCTCTCGTCTGCTTCTCGCTCTACGACATCGCTTTGCACGATGCTTACGGTAATCTCCTCGGCCTGCCGGTGTATGAGACGTATGGGCCGACGCACATGAACCGCACGCTGGAAGAGCTGCTGACGCCGGCGGAAGACACGAAGGTGTCATTCAAGGGATTGTATCCACAGGATTTCTTCGCGAAGACGCGTCCGGACAAATTGCCGGCGTGGCATCTGGTGGGCGGACTGGATCTGCTCACGGATGCGGATCGCAAAGGCACGGAGCCGAACGATGGGTATCCGGTGGTTTTGACGGAGTGGATCAAGCGCGATGGTTTGAAATGCCTGAAGATCAAGCTCAAGGGCAATGATGCCGCGTGGGATTACGCGCGCACCGTGGCCATCGGCAAGATCGCCGTGGAGCAGGGCGTGGACTGGTTGACGGCGGATTTCAACTGCACTGTCCTCGATCCCGCTTACGTGAACGACATCCTCGACCGTCTGCGTGACGAATACCCGCGATATTACGGCATGATCCTCTATGTGGAGCAGCCGTTCCCGTATGAGTTGGAGAAGGACCGCATCGACACTCACAGCCTCTCCGCGCGCAAACCGCTCTTCCTCGATGAGAGCGCGCACGACTGGAAACACGTGAAACTGGGCCGCGAACTCGGCTGGACCGGTGTGGCGCTCAAAACCTGCAAGACGCAGAGCGGTGCCATTCTCAGTGCGTGCTGGGCGAAGGCGCACGGCATGACGCTCATGGTGCAAGACCTCACCAATCCCATGCTCGCCCAGATTCCCCATGTGCAACTCGCCGCCTTCGTCGGCACCATCATGGGCGTGGAGACAAATGCGATGCAGTTTTATCCGGAGGCTTCGTCCATTGAGGCCAAGGTGCATCCGGGCATTTATCAGCGACGCAGTGGTGGGTTGGATTTGTCTTCTATCAAGGGCAGTGGGTTTGGGTATCGGGTGAATGAGATTGTGAGGGAGTTGCCCGCGCCAGCAGCGACGTTTTGATTAGCTAGAGCAAGGGGCTTTAGCCTCTATGAAATATCTGATATACGGCCTGACTGGATTGGTGCTCGTATGTGATCTGCTATTTATTGCACTGATTGCGCTGGCAATGGCGGAGAGGGATCTCATGATACTTATGTTTGCCCCTCTTGTTATTTACCCATCACTCTTTGCTTCAGCCTTAATTGTGTTTTTACTGAATAGAACCAAATTGTTGCTCGCATCAAACAAAGGCATCTACAGATTTAACGCGGCTTCATTTTTTGGTATTATCATCTTAGCTATGTGGCTGAGCTAAGGGGGAACACCCATCTTCTTCAATGTCCCCGCCTTCACCAGCCAGCGCTGGATATCCCGTCCCAGTTCCTGCGGCCAGTTCTCTTCAGTGCAGGTCATGAAGACTTGGCCGCGCGCGTGATTGGTGCGCTCCAGCAAGGGGAGGAAACCGCTGCGGCGGGTGATATCAAGTTCGCCCATCACGTCATCGATTAGTAGAATGGGAGGCGTGCCGTGGATGCCGGTGAGGTATTCGGCTTGTGCCATTTTGAGGGCGATGGCGAGGGAGCGCTTCTGGCCTTCACTGCCGAATTGCGCGGCGGATTTGTCGTTCAGCGTGAGGTTCAGTTCATCGCGATGCGGGCCCACCATGGTGGTGCGATAGGTCTTCTCGCGGCCACGGGACTGCGCCAACTCGATGGCGAAATCTTTCTTCACGCTCGATTGATATTCGAGCTTCAGTTCCTCGGCATCATTCGAGATGCGGCGATAAGCGAGGCGCGCGAGGGCGGACAGGCGCGGTGCCAGTTCGCGACGTTGTTCGATCAGGCGATTGCCCAAGGTGATGAGTTCTGTAGAGAAACTGTCCAAGGCACCTTCATCCTGCTTGTGCGATTTCAGCAAGATGTTACGTGAACGCAA
>JAJNBN010000528.1 GCA_021156225.1 Verrucomicrobiota bacterium
AATCCAGCTTTATGGGCACATAAGCGCCTTTATTCTTCCCTAGTGCATCTGGATCCCATTTTGCCGTGGCCACGGTCTTGACCCGTTGGCCGAAAAACCAGTTGGTGACGAGTTTTTGCTGGTAGGTCGCCGTGCCCCCAGTGCCTTTGGTGACTTCGATAAAACGATTCCCCAGAAAACCATCGGCTGCCACTTTCGCCACGGAGCCTGTGGTCCAGAGATATCCGAAATGCGGTTCCATCACTTCAAACTCCACATAGACATTGAACCACGCATCCTCCGGAGGCTGGGCCCTGATGTCCGTGATCTTTCCCGCTTCGAAACCCATCAGCTTCACCGGATCACCCACCTTGAGCCCTCCCGCAGAATTCACGAACGTGAAATACTTCACCTTGGTCTTGAACCATCCGCGTTTCTCCGCCGTGTTCCGGAAATAGAGAGCAAAGCCCGTCAACAGCAGCAACGTGGCCAGCGCCACAAAAAGCCCCACCGTCCATTCTAGACGGCTCAAACGGGTGCGCAACCGGGGAGTCAGATCCTGCAATGCCATAAGATTAATCAGCCATTTAATTTTTCATCCAGGACATCACGCAACGACGCTTCGCTGCTGGCCTGTAACTCCGCCATGCCGCCGATCTGTCGCCACGTATTTTCATGCAACAAAGCAAAATGCCGGTCGGCCGCCACCCATGGGGTCACATGATTGGTGACGACCATGATCGTCATCGGCTTACCACCCACGATCGGATGGCCGCGCCACAGGCCTGTGACCGTTTCCTGCCACCAGGCCCGCTCGCTGAAATCCACACCCGCGAGCGGATTATCCAGCAAAAGCAACTCCGGCCCCATGGCCAAGGCTCGCGCGAGACTGGCCCGCTGCCGGTAAGTTCGGGTCAGTGCGCCGGGCAACTGCCGGGCCATATCTTGAACACCAGCGAACTTCAGCAACTCTTCCACTCGTTCGCTGGCATCTTCCGGATAACAATCCTTATGATAGCACAACGGCAGCGCGATGTTCTCCGCAACGGTCAACTTGTGCAGCAGCCTCGCACCCGCCTCAAACACCAAGCCCACCCGCAAACGCTGCTTCATCAGACTTACTTCGTCCCCTGACCAAGGGTCCACGCCAAATATCTCGATCTTGCCCGCCAACGGCTTCTGCAACATTGCCACGGAAGCCAGCAACGTGCTCTTGCCGCTGCGATGCATCCCGCCCACCACCCAGAATTCCCCCGTGTTGACCTGCAAGTTGATCCCATTTAACAAAGGCTTGTCTCCCTTGCCTTCCAAGCCCAGATCAGCGGCCTCCAGCTTCACACAAACTGCCGATTCTTTTTTTGGTTTGGTGTCAGCCATGACTCAGACGAACAAAAACAGCGTGATGAAAATGGCGTCCACCAGGACACATCCGATTGTACCTGCAACCACCGCCTTGGAAGTTGCCTGAGCGACCTGTTCCAGTCTTAGTGGCTGCGCCAGTCCCTGATAGCAAGTAACCACCGCGATGATCGCTCCAAAGGAAAGGGTCTTAAGGGCCACCAGCATAAAGTCCTGCCAGGTCAACGCCATGGCGAGCTGCTCGGCATACGCTGCCGGCGTCAGCGGTACGTTCTGTACCATCACAAAAGCATACCCGCTGATCAGCGCGATCAAGATGAGATAAATGGTCAGCGCAAAAATGGCCACTGCCTGACCAATGACCCGGGGCACCACCAGCAAGTGAATAGGATCAATCCCCAAAGCTTCCAGGGCCTCGATCTCGCCCGTAGCCCGGGACATGCCCAGCTCGATGACCGTGGTCGTGCCAACCCTCGCCAGCACGATGAGTGCCGTAGTCAGCGGCCCCAGTTCACGCACTACTACCGCCACCATTACCGGTCCCGTAAAACCTTGTGCGCCGACACTGGTCAGCAAGGCAACTGTCTGGCCGATGATCACAAAGCCCAACGCCACGCCCAAGAAGGCGATCATCGGCAGGAGCTTGAGGCCGGATTCATAAATCTGCTTCAGGATGAGCGGGCGGATAACAGCCTTGGCAAAACCGAACTTGGAAAGCGTGGTCCCGAGGGTGATCAAGGCAAATGCGCCCAAACCCCGCGCTGTGTCAGCGAAACCGATGATCGCCCGCCCCACCAAATCCAGGTAAAGCCGGACCATCCGGCCGGGCAACCGGAAGAGTGAATTACGTTCAGAATGGGCGGATGGCGTTTGGACCACGGCTGGAAGCTACGGGAGGTCCCCTCAGGCGTCAAATAATGCGCGCCCTTATTCCTTGCTCACCTGGATGTTCCCGATCTGCACGGAACCATCACCAGGCACCAGAATCAGGACTTCACCTGCAAAGTCTTTGGCCGGCGAAACGATCACCTTGAACTCCTGCCACTTGTCGGTAGGCCGGATCTGCTGGTCAAAGCTACGTTCTGCAGGGTCCAAGAATGAACGGGCTGACAGCAGGAAATCTGTACGCTTGTCGGACTTGGCCCAGATACGGATGGTCTGCTTTTCCCGGTTGCGAACGACAAAACGCGGTCCCGCCAACTGGCTTTGCACTGAGACGCTGCCCGTGGTCTTGATCCCTAAAGCAGATGTGCCAGCAGCAGGTCCTTCCGGCAGCTTGGTATACTCCACCGACATGGCGATGGCGCGATTACGATCCGTCCAGCCTTTCGGCAGCCATCCGCGGGAAGTATTGTTGTCACGATTCCGAAGATTGATCTCTGCTCCTTCTGCCCCAATGCCCGCGGCCGCCCGAGGATCAAGAGTCATGGCCTTGTTCATCAGTTCATAAGCTGGCTCGAACTGATTGGCGTTCTGCAAGTAACCCGCGCGCACCCAGAGCACCTCCGGATTCTGCGGTTCATAACGGACCGCGAGTCCGGTAAAATAATCTGCCGCGACGGCCTCCTTCAACCCTTTCCCATGCCGAGCCAACGCCAAGGCATTGTTCGGCTGGATAAGTAGTACACTGTCGATGGCCGAGTCATCTGTGGCCAACCGCTGAGCCAGATAATCTTTGGTAGAGAGCTGGGTAAAGGCCATCACCGCACGATCTACCGGTTCGGCCAGATACCACTTCGCCCACTCGGCGAAAACATCATCCTTCGGAGCTTCTTTGACTGCCTGTTTCACCACGGCCAGATTGACGAAAGAGTCCGTCAGGGAATTCGCACCACCATCCTCGCCCAATTGATAACCTGCCACACCTTCGGTAAGCTGGCGGAACCATTCAGGGACCGTGCCGGGCAAGGCCACAAGCCACAGGCGTGCCGTCTTGTCTTCCGACGCTGTCACAATGAATCGCCCATCACTGCTGAATCCGGCATCTCGCACCAGACCGTCATGTCGAAGAGGCTCAGCCACCGGTTTCCAGCTCGCCGTATCCCAAACCATGGCCGAGTTGGATTTGGAAACGGTCACCAAAAAATCTCCG
>JAJNBN010000529.1 GCA_021156225.1 Verrucomicrobiota bacterium
TCTTTCTTTTTCTCGGCATCCAACGCCAATATCTGCCCCAGCGGGGTAAGCCACGTCAGGCCCGCCATGCCCGCGGCCTTCAGCAAGGTGCGACGCGTAAAATGATCAGCCGTCCCGCAACCCGGATTCATTTCTAGCAAATTCATAACGTCAGACTTTCTCAATGGTTCCAGGAAAACTCGGTGGCATTCAGCAAGGACCAATACAGATCCTCCATCACCTTGAAACGGGCCTTGCCCTTGATGCCTTTTAGTAACTCCACAAAGTAACTTTGCTCCTCCGCAGTAGGCCGACGGGTGAGCGCGCACAGATAAGCCGTCTCCACCGCAGAGGCGTCATCCGGTGCAAGCGAGGCGATGCGGGTGGAGGCGTTCATCACAATATTCTCATCAGAACGTTCATCCACCAGTTTGCCATTCATGAGCAGCAAGCGCTGGGGAATCGTTCCGCTGCGCTGGTTGAATTCATCTTCTCCGATATCACCATAACGTTTCACGAAATCGCCCTGCTGGAAAAAGCGGTTCAACTTCCAGAAAATGTGCGCCTCCGCATCCAGGGTACGCAACGACGAGGCCTGGATCACTCCACCCGCCACCTGTTCCGGACGCAACCGCGTGACCGGAAATGACGCATACAGTTTTTCATGCCCGTCGGTCACATGGTGCTCATCATCTCGCGTGGTGCTGTCGATCTGGAAAGCGCGGGTGGCGGCGATCAGGCGGATGAGGCGCTGCAAGTCGTAATTATGCGCCACCAAATCTTGAGCGAGGATTTCCATGCCGGGCGGATACTTGCCCTCCAGAGGAATGTCATCGATGGGCTCCACCAGCGGACGGTTAAACATCAGCGCCCAGATGCGGTTCACCGTCGTGCGGGCAAAGGCCAGATTTTCCGGATGCGTCACCCATTTCGCCAACCGCTCGCGCAAGGCCCCTTCTGTGGGCAGCAACTCTTGCCTGAACGGCACCTTGGGGAAAACCACTTGATCCTCCATCTTGCCGTGATAGCGGAACTCATACTTGAGTTTCTTGCTATCCTGCACTCCGGTCAGGGACATTTCCGCCGGGGCAAAGAACGCCGCCAGTTGGTGGAAATCCTTCTGTTGCCAGGAACCGCCCATGAAATCATCGTGACACTGCACGCAATCCAGACGCACCCCAAGAAAAGCCCGGCTCACGCGACCAGCCAGCTTCACTTCATCAGGACCCTTCTTTTTATCATTCTGATCGACGGTGACCGTTATGAAATTTACTTCCGGTTGGGTGGTCCAAATACCGTTGGCAGTGATCAGTTCGCGGACCACTTCACTGTAAGGACGATTCTTTTGGATCTCCGTGCTCAGCCAGTCCACCATCCGATGACGGCGATAGATCAGAAAAGGTCCGTTCTCCACGCCCACATAAACCCGGGCAAAACGCTCGGCAAGGTAATCGCTATAGCGGCGATCCTCGAAAAGCTTTGTCAACCACCACTGGGTAATTTGCTCCGGGGGTTGCTGCTCCAAAATGCGGATCTCCTCCAGCGAGGGCAAAGTGCCGGTCAATCCCAATGACAGCCGTCTGGCCACCGTAAGCGGAGGAGCGGCGGGAGTTGGCCGCACATTCGCTGCCTGCCATTCTTTTTCAAATGCGGCATCAATCTGGCCCACCACGTCGGCAAATCCTTTATCCTTCTGCACCCCGGCATCGAAGCTCTTCGGACCAGGCACAGGTGGATTGCGCCAGAGCGGCACCAGCACGTTACCCGCCAGCAACAGGCACAGAGCGATAAAGACAATCGTTCGCCAGTTGCCGAATCGGCCTGACGGAGGCGTCACTGAAGTGCCTGTGTTGGTGTCGTTCATGCACGAGCCCGGGTGGTACTTATGGCAATCACTATCCGCTTGCCGATGGATTCTGACAATAGAACTTTCGACATCAGTTTCCTCTCAGATTCACGTGAAAGTGCATTCCCATTACCCTCTATGACGTCATTCAGGCCCGCTGGTTACCAGCAAATCTTTTTTCAGCGACATTCTGACTGGGAGCCATTATAGCTGGGGATAATTAAGCCGTAACCGTCTGGTTCCTGTGACGTCATATCCCTAACTAGTTGATGAACGACACAATCGAACTGCCTGTGCAGCAAGAGGCTCCGAAACCGGAGATTCCTCCCCTGCCTCAGTTTGATCCGCCCCTGAGCGCATCCCAGCGGCTCCGCAATTCCATTCCTCGCTGTGTTCTCGGTGGTGCCATTCTTGAATTTTCTCAGCCTGGGTTACCTGTTGGAAGTGAGCGGCCGGGTTGCCCGGACCAAGCGCTTACGGGACGGTTTTGTGGGCGTGAGAAAGGCGGCTGTCTTTGGCCGGATCGTATTCGGCGCGTGGCTGATGATGTGGCCGGCCCGATTTGTCTCCGGGATGTGGCAGGATGCTGAACTCATCGCCAGCGGCAGCAAGGTGGCCATCGGCTGGCGCATCGCCCTCTACCTCATCACCATCCTTACCGTGGGCCACATCGTATGGGCCTGCCTTCGGGGCGGTAAACTACGCCATTTTTTCTGGCCAGCCCCGTTGCGTTTATTCCGGTGGTTGAAACAGGACGATAAATTCGGCGGCGTCCAGCAAGCGGTGATAGACTATCTGTTCAACCTCCGGCTGGGTTATTACTTCAAATTGGGGGCGTTTGGTTTTCTCGGCGGACTTATATGGCTCATGATACCCGTGAGCATCTTGATCTTTGCCAGCTTCACACCACCCGGACTGGCTTTCTTGATCAGCCTGGTAGGCGGCGGGTTGTTGCTGCTCGTCGCCATGTACCTACCATTTGTGCAGGCATACTACGCTACCGAGAACCGTTTCGCGGCGATGTTTGAGCTGGGGCGGGTGCGACAATTGTTTCGCCAGGCACCCATTGCTTTTTGGACCGCCCTGCTCATCACCTTGCTTTTTGCGATTCCACTTTATCTCCTGAAGATCGAGTTTCCGCCGAAAGAGATCGCGTGGCTGCCCAGTCTTCTTTTCATGGTGTTCATCTTCCCTGCCCGCCTGCTGACTGGCTGGGCGTTGGGACGGGCTCTGCAACGCGAGCAGCCCCGCCATTTCATTTTTCGCTGGATGGCGCGTTTGGCCGCGTTGCCCGTCGCTTTTTTCTACGTCTTCATCGTTTACCTCACGCAGTATCTCTCGTGGAACGGTGTGTTCAGCCTCTTTGAGCAGCATGCTTTTCTGGTGCCTGCTCCCATGCTGAGCATGTAGCTTTTCAAGGTTTCAGCACGATTTTGCCGCTCAGCGCACCGGATTTTTGCGAGGTGCTCTCTTCCTGCAGACGGTGAGCCGCGGCTGCCTCCGAAAGCGGCAACACCCGATCAATCCGCGCCTTGAGCTTGCCTTCACTTAGCCATCGATTGATATCCACCGAGCATTGGCGCTGCTCATCCGGAGTGGCATTAAACATGGCGAAGCCATGCATGGAACAGCCCTTCACATAGAACGGTCCCACCGGAAAAATCGGTCGCGCCTGTCGGCCCGCCATGACGATAAGGCGTCCACGAGCGGCAAGCTGGTTCACTGCCAAATCAAAATCCGGCTCATTCAACGTCTCCCACCAGACTTGCACACCAGCAGGAGCCACTTTCTTCAGTTCATCTTCGAGTTTCTGCGTGCGATACTCGATGACGTGATCGGCGCCAAGCTCCTTGGCCAAAGCCGCCTTATCCGCGCTGCCGGCTGTGGTGATGACGCGCGCACCAACGGCCTTCGCCATCTGCACCACCATCGCCCCAACTCCTCCAGTGCCGCCCCGAATGAAAATCGTTTCGCCTGCTTTCAATTTTGCATCTCGGAACAATCCTAAATGAGCCGTGATGCCGACCAAGGATACGGCGGCGGCCGCTTCATCGCTCACTCCCGCAGGTGTGGAATAGAGCCAGCTTTCATCTACCACGATCTGCTCGGCAAAGGTTCCCTGCCGCCCTTGTAAACCCTGATTAGTGCCCCAAACCCGGTCACCCAGCTTCAAGCCTTTGACTTCAGGTCCAACCGCTTCCACTTCACCAGCTACATCGCAACCGACAATGTATGGCTTGGGCAAATTGGCCGCGACGATGCCAGAACGGATGTAGGTGTCGATGGGGTTTACCGCAACAGCGCCAACTTTGATCCGCACCTGCGTTCCGGCAGGTGTCGGGGTTGGCAGTTCACCGTAGATGATCTTATCAGCGGGTCCGGTTTCTTGGATAAAAGCTGCTTTCATGAGGAAAATCCTGTTGCACCAAGGTTAGTATGTCGAAGCCACTGGAGCAAGCGGACGACCAAAGATTTGTCAGCCGGGCAAGGTGTGGTAGCTTCGTCCGCGTGAAAAGGGTCATCCACTGGTTTCGTCGGGATTTGCGGGTCTCCGACAATACCGCTCTGCACGAAGCAGCGCGCTCGGCGGAGTTGGTCATCCCTGTCTTTATCCTGGAAGAGGCCTTTAAGACTGGCCCTGATGTGGGTGCGGCGCGAGCCGCGTTCCTTCTGCATTCGGTCGATTCATTAAGAAAAAATCTGGAGCACTTGGGCTATCCACTGGTGATTCGACAGGGAAAATCCGTGGATATCATCCCCAAACTCGCTCGTGAGTTAAAGGCTGAGGCGGTCTTCTGCAATGCTCGTTACGAACCTTATGCCGAGGCTCGCGACCAGAAGATTTCCGCCCAGCTTGAGGCGATGGGTATTCCGTTGCGCCTCTTCAAAGATGCGGTGGTTTGGGAACGAAAAGAGATTCTGACCAAGGCTGGCAGTCCTTACACTGTCTTCACTCCCTACTCAAAAGCTTGGAAAGGACTGCCCATTCCAGCACCCAAACCGAAACTTAAAGCCACCCAGCAGACTTACCCGCCAATAGCCAGTGATCCCCTCCCCTTGGACCCGCAAGCACTCGGTCTGCCACTAAAGCAAACTCTCGGCGCAACCGGTGAACGTGCGGCGATGGAGCGTCTGAAGCAATTCCTTCAGCACCATGTTTACCATTATGCCGAGCAACGCAACTACCCGTCGATCAATGGCACTTCCCAACTTTCACCGCACCTGCGTTGCGGCACCATCGGCATCCGCACGGTTCTCGCTGAGTTAGAGAAACGCAAAGCTGGCGCGAATGCCGCCGAACTGAAGAACTGCGACGTCTTTTTGAATGAACTCATCTGGCGTGAGTTCTACACCCAAATTCTCGCCAACTTCCCACACGTGAGCAAAGGCGCATTTCGTCCCGAGTACGACCGGCTAAAGTGGAGCGATAACGAAGCGCATTTCCAGGCGTGGTGTGCGGGCATGACTGGTTTCCCTATTGTGGATGCCGCCATGCGTTGCCTGAATGCCACCGGCAACATGCATAACCGCCTGCGGATGATCGCTGCGATGTTCCTGACGAAAGATCTGCTGATCAACTGGCAACGCGGTGAGCGTTACTTCATGCAGCAGCTCGTGGATGGCGATAAGGCCGCGAACAACGGTGGTTGGCAATGGAGTGCGGGAACCGGAACCGATGCAGCCCCTTACTTCCGCATCTTCAACCCCGTTTCTCAAGGTGAGAAATTCGAC
>JAJNBN010000530.1 GCA_021156225.1 Verrucomicrobiota bacterium
GTTTTGGCTGCTCAGGTTCCGTCGCTACATCAGCCGTGACCATACAGATGCGCCCAACATGCCTGATTCCTGTTCATTCCACAAGGCATCCATAGCGTGTACACGCCTTCATCCGCGAAAATGCCATCTTCGGGATGCATGTTACGCCTCGTGTTTGGGTCTGCTACTTCCTCCCATTACCCCCGTGCCGCCAGCTCTCCCTGCAATTGCCTTACCGACTTGCCGACCATCTCCACCGTCACCGAATCCCGGCAGATGTAAGACGGTTGCTGGCACTTCCCGAAGCACGGATGGAACTCGCAGACATTCCGCTGCACCGCGCGAGGCCGACTGCCCCAGGGCGCAAACCAATCCGGATTGCTCGCCGAGAAGATCGCCACCACCGGCTTACCCAAAGCGGCTCCAACATGCGCCACGCCGGTATCGTTGGTCAGCAGCGCATCCGCTTGGGCCACTGTCGCGAACAGGCTGGGAATGTCCTTCGCCCGGCAACTCGGAAAAGTATGCTTCAGCGTCCCCGGCCACTCCACCTCTGGGGATTCCAGCAAAATGACTCGCGCGCCCGCTGCTTGAAGCTCCTCCCGCAACACCCGATCAAAATTCTCCACCGGCCAGCGATGCGCCTCCAGCCGTGCACCGGCATAAGCCATCCAGATCACCTGCCCCGTCGCCCGGGCATCATCGATGGTCCGCTGAACCTCATCGGGAAAAGTGGCCACGGGCGGCATCAGCCACGGTGCCGCATCGCGCCACGGTAACAACAACGCCTGCGCCACTTGCTGCCAGCACACCACGTGGTGTTGCTGCTCAGTCCGTCGCTCCAGAGACATGTTCAACAAAGGCTTAAAGGCCGCCACGGCTCCGGCTAGCGACAAAACTTTGCCCAGCCGCAACTGCCGCTGCCGCCACGGCAGGTGGTTCGCATAATAATTCTGCTTCACCATCGGAAAGCCCACGCGTTTCTTGGCGCCGCTCATTGCCATGAGCCAATGCACCCGTGCATCCGCCCAGACTGATACCGCCACCTGCGGCCTCACTCCTTTGATCACTTGCAGATAAGCATTCAGCCCGCTCTCGGCCCACCGCTTGCGATCATACTTCCCCTCGTCCGCCAGCCATGGGGGCGTCCACGGAATGATACGATCACTCGGCAGAACCATCTCATAGACCGGCACCGTTGCCGGCGTGCAGGTCACATAAACATCATATCCCTCCAGTGCCGCCCGTACAAATGGCAGGCTCATGATGGCATCTCCCATCATGCGCTGCTCAAAAATCAACAAGACCGGTTTCATGCACTGTTAGACTGGATCCTTAAACTTTTCCTTTGAGGAATTTAAGAAACTTGGCGTTACTTCGCATCACTCCACTTCCGGAACAATGCCTCATACTCATCCGTGATCAGCTCCCACGTAAAGCGTTCCTTGATTCTTTCGGGAGCCATTCGTCGCAGCTCCGCCACATGCGCAGGATCGGCTTCAGTGACTTTGATCTTCTCCGCCAAGCTGTCTGAGTTCTTATCGTAGAGCACGCCATGCTTGCCATTTCCCAGCACCTCAGAATTGAACGGCGTATTCAGCGCAAAAATCAGATTCCCATATCCCAGCGCCTTCAACAGCGATGGATTGATGCCACCGAACTGATGGCCGTGAATGTATCCGTAGCAATTGCAATGCAGTTCCTTCACATGCCCTGCTTTGCCGATGTGCCCCAGGAATTTCACGCGGCCGTTGGAAAGCCCTTTCAATTTATCAAGGAACGCACGCTCAATCGCATTGCCCTTGTAATCTGCGCCGCCGGCAATCGCCAGCCACTTGCGCGAACCGCTCTTCACGAACGCTTCCACGATCAAGTCCGCGTTGTTATCCGGGATGAGCCGGCTCGCGATGAGGTAATAATTTTGCGGTTCGAGCCCATACTCCTGCAACACTTCCGGCCGAGTGGAATTCTCAATATTCGCACCGTAAGCAATGTATGTGGAGTTGATACCGAATTCCTGAGCGTAGAGCCGGTGCATCTCATCCGCGTCCGTCACAATCTCATCGTAAAACCAGGTGCCCATCCGCGCGGAATTCTTGAAGACGAACTTGGCCAGCGAGTTCCACTTGGGCCGCAACCACTCCATGCCGTCCACGTTCAGGATGCACGCTTTGCCCAGCAATTGCGGGATGAAACCGAACATGCCGTTCGCTGCATTGACCACGAACACCATGTCGTAATTTCCCAAGCTCGCGTGCAATGTGGCAAAGGCGGTGTGTGAAAGTGTGCTGAGAAATTTGTGCTCGATGCTCGGGAGATAAACCATCTTCATCCCCTGATGCATCTCCGGCCGCTCCGTATAAAGCGCGCTGCGGCAGTAGATGGTGATCTCATGCCCGCGTTGCGCCAGCCGCGGCGCCAGCTCTCCGATGAACGTCTCGTAACCGCTATAACTCGAAGGCAACCCGCGGATGCCCAAAATCGCTATTTTCATGCCCTCTTAAAAATTACTTTTGCTGCGCCAATGCTTTCCAGGAAGGCGGCAGATTCTTCCACACTTCAATTCCCTCAAACGCTTTGCCCGAGCGGCTGCCGTGTTGCTTCACCCATTCCGTCATGCGTCCCACACCATCCGCCAAGGTGACGTTCTGGATGATATCACCGAAATATTCCTTCGCCTTGTCATGGGATGAGTAGGCGTGAACCACTTCATTACGTGCGGCCAGGTGTTTGATGTCAGCCTTTACGCCCATCGCCCTGGCCACTTCTTCGGCGAGTTCTTTCACGGTGTAAGGCGTGTCGGCACCCACGTTGAAAACTTGGTTCCAACACTTCTCGCGATTCACACTCTCCGCGATGATCGGGGCCACATCCGCGATATAGCTGAACGCGCGCGTTTGCAAACCATCACCGAACAGGGTCATCGGCTGCCCCTGCAAAATCTGGTTCATGAAGATGCCGATGACATTGCGATAACGATCACCGATGTTCTGTTTTTCCCCGTAAACATTGTGTGGGCGGAACACCACGTAGTTCAGCCCGAACATCTCGTGTGCCTCGCGCAAATCCAGCTCCACCGCGTACTTCGCGATGCCATATGGATCTTCCGGCTGCGGCACGGCCTCTTCTGTCATGGGCACCTGGTTGCGTCCATACACTGCGATGGACGACGTGAACACAAAGCACTTCACCGTGCCGGTGTTCACCGCGGCGTTGATGAGGTTCACGCTGCCGAGGAGATTGTTCGTGTAGTTGAAGCGCTTGATGAAATGGCTCAATCCCTCAGCCGCATACGCCGCGAGATGGAACACGTAATCAAATTTGTGTTCCGCGAATAGCTTGTCGATGAGAGCCGTGTCATTGATGCAACCTTCAATGAACGTCGCGCCGGCAGGGACATTATCCGTGAAGCCACCGCTCAAGTCATCCAACGCGATC
>JAJNBN010000531.1 GCA_021156225.1 Verrucomicrobiota bacterium
TCGTCCGACTCATTACGCATCGCAGAGATGTCCGTGATGACCTTTTCATTGACCAACTCGGCGATACGCTCTTCCAGTGCCGCCCGGTTGACGTTGAAAGGAATCTCCGTGACGACGATCTGCTCACGATTGCCCTTGAGCTGTTCAACCCCCAGGCAACCGCGCATCCGCACACTGCCACGACCCGTCTCGAAGTAATTCTTGATGCCCTCTATGCCGAGGATCACGCCACCCGTCGGGAAATCCGGTCCCTTGATGTACTTCATCAATTCCGGGATGGTGATGTTCGGATTATCGATCTGCGCACACACGCCATCGATCACCTCGCCCAAGTTATGCGGCGGTATGTTCGTGGCCATACCGACGGCGATACCCGTGCCGCCATTGACCAAAAGATTCGGGAAGGCGGCCGGCAGAACGCTCGGTTCCGTCAGACGTTCATCGTAGTTCGGAACGAAATCGACGGTGTCCTTCTCCATGTCCGTCATCAGCGAGCCGCCGAGATGCGTCAAACGCGCCTCTGTATAACGCATCGCTGCGGGCGGATCGTTTTCGATGGAGCCGAAGTTGCCTTTGCCATGCACCAGACGTTCGCGCATCACCCAAGGCTGGGCCATGTGCACGAGCGTAGGATAGATCACCGCTTCACCGTGCGGGTGATAGTTACCCGAGGTGTCACCGCAGATCTTCGCGCACTTCATGTGCTTGCGCCCGGGATAGAGCGAGAGCTCATGCATCGCGAACAGGATGCGGCGCTGGGAAGGCTTCAGACCGTCACGCACATCCGGCAAGGCGCGGGAGATGATGACGGACATCGAGTAGTCGAGGAACGAGTTCTTGATTTCGTCCGCGACGTTAATTTTTTGGACCTTCTCACCGATCGCGTAGATCGAGCCCGGACTGCTCGGCGGGCCCGAAGGTGGAGGTGTTTGATCGTTTTCGTCTGCCATGGTCGTAAAAGCTATTAATCTGCCGCTTCTGCTGCTGGAAAGACCTCGATGCCCATCATCGTAGCCGCATCACGCAAGCGGGCATCCGTCGTGATCAGCGGAAAATCCTGACACAAATCTGCTGTTGCCAAATGGATTGCATCCAAGGTGCGCAACGGCACTCTCGGGTGACACTGCTCCAAGGCCAGCCGGGCCTTGCGCAACACTACACCATTCATCGGCTCCAGCGTGAGTTCGCCATCCGCCACCCGCGCTTCAAATTCCCGCCAGGCCATTTTCCGGTCTTTAGCAGAGATCTTTCCGCCCCGCTCCCGCGCCAACAATGCCGAGAAAACTTCCGTCTGCGACAGCTCTGAGGTCACTAGCGCCCGGCCCTCCAGCGCGCGTGTGAAAAACTCGCTGTCAGGCTCGGGAGCCAGCAATTTGACCAAGATGCAGGAGTCCAGATACATGCAGTTTACCAACCCCGGCCATCACGGTCTTCGCGGATGATTTCCTCCGCTGTAGGACCTCCGCGCCATGGTGACATTGTCTTCAGGTGTTCTCGGGTGCCCGTGAAGACTTTACGCCGTTCACGCCCGCCAATCGGAGACAGGACCGCTTTAGGTATGCCATCCGATGTGATGGTGACCTACTGCCCTCTGGCCACCAGCTCCAGCAAAGCCGAGAGCTTCGCCTTGGCCGCTCGCACCGGAATGGAGAGCCCCACTCCGGGCAATGCCACCGCTTCCTTCAACTCCATCGCGGAGGGTTTGTGCTCCGGGAATTTTGTGATTTTAGTTTCTTTCATAGAGCCAATGTAGTCACGCGTGACTACATTGTCAATTCCTGCTCTTAAACATCCAAGTTCCGCACGTTCAGCGCATTGTCCTCAATGAACTGGCGGCGAGGTTCCACGACATCACCCATGAGCTTCGTGAACATCTCTTCCGCCTCAATGGCATCCGTGAGATCAACGCGCAACAACTTGCGCTTGGTCGGGTTCATGGTGGTCTCGAAGAGTTCCTTCGCATCCATTTCGCCCAAACCTTTGAAGCGATACATCTGGATGCCCTTCTTACCGACCGCCATCACGCCTTTAAGAATTTCCGGAATAGAGAAGAGCGGCGAAACCGTGGCCTTCTCCCCTTCACCTTCGATCAGTTCAAAGAGCGGTTTATCCTGGGCCGCGTAGTGTTCCACACTGAGACCTTTGCGGGTCAGCTTGTCCACCAAGTCGATGACGGCTTTGCTTTCCAAGTGCAGGTCCGCGTGCGTCGCGCGGCGGGTCACGCCACGTTCCTTCTCCAGACGATCCTTCGCTTCTTCATCACCGAACAGGTCCGGGTTTTCGAGTTTGAACTGCTCGAACTCCTCATTCGTGACGAAGTAATGGATGGTCTCGTTATTACCTTCGCGCACCTTCACCAAATGCAGCGGAAATTGCCCATCCTTGCTGCGCTTATCCACGTAGTTGGCGAAATCGCCACCCTGCCGCTTGATATAAGTGGCGTGCTTGTCCAACGATTCCAGCAACTCCAAAATTTCTTCGAGCTGTTTCGTCGTAAATTCCCGGCCATCGGCCAGATTCTTCAGGCGCACTTCTTCGGAACCGATCTGGATGAGCAGGCGGTTCAACTGCACGTCGTCATCGATGTAATCCGTGCGCTTCTTGCGCGTGATGGAGTAAAGTGGCGGTTGCGCGATGTAAACGTAGCCGTGCTTGATCAGATCATGCATCTGCCGATAGAAGAACGTGAGCAGCAGCGTGCGGATGTGGGAACCATCCACATCAGCGTCCGTCATAATGATGATCTTGTGATAGCGCAGCTTTTCAAGATTGAAGGCACCCTCGCCTTCACCCGCACCGATGCCCGTGCCGACAGCTGTGATCATGGTGCGGATTTCGTTGTTCTGCAGCACCTTGTCCAAGCGTGCCTTCTCCACGTTGATCAACTTACCGCGAATGGGAAGAATGGCTTGGAACTTACGATCGCGACCTTGCTTGGCCGAGCCACCTGCAGAGTCACCCTCGACGATGTAGAGTTCAGTATTCGCCGGATCGCGATCGGAGCAATCCGCCAGCTTGCCCGGCAAACCGCCGCCGGTCATCGCCGTCTTGCGCACTGCTTCACGCGCCTTGCGCGCGGCTTCACGGGCACGCGCGGCGTTCAGCCCTTTTTCTACGATGCGTTTCGCCACCGGCGGGTTCGCATCGAAATAGGTCATCAAACCTTCATAAGCCACGGAGCCGACGATGCCATCAACCTCAGGTGAAATAAGCTTCACCTTGGTTTGGGATTCAAACTTGGGATCGCTGTGCTTTACTGAAATGACTGCAGCCAAACCTTCACGCACGTCATCACCTGTGATCTGCGGATCCTTGTCCTTCAGCAGGCTGTTGCCCTTGGCATACTGATTGATGGAACGAGTCAAGGCACTGCGGAAACCGGAGAGATGCGCGCCACCATCGGGATTGTGAATGGT
>JAJNBN010000532.1 GCA_021156225.1 Verrucomicrobiota bacterium
CATTCGGGATGATGAGATTCTGCCACACCGTCATGCGCACTTCACCGGAGCCGTAAGCATCCGCGAGTTCCGCGATGCGCAGCATCTGCTTTGGCGTGATCTGGCCGACGGGAATCACCACGCCCACCCAATTCAGTCCCGCTTGCTTCTGTGGATACACTCCGATCTGCGGGTGCGCCGGACCTACGCTCTTGACCGGAGCCGTCGCTTCCAGCTTCGGTGCACGCAGCATCGTGTAGCCAAGCAACTTCTCCGTCTCCGCCAAGTATTGTTCCAAGCTCCACGTCTCCAACAGATGCTTGAGGCGCGCCTTCTTGCGGTCACCGCGATTGCCATTGGCGATGAACACGCGCAGCAACGCCGAGGTCACTTTCACGACTTCTTCCGGCTTTGCATAAACGCCCAAGTCTTTCGCAAACGCCTTGTGCCCCGTCGCACCGCCCAATACGCAACGGAAGTAAACGCCCGCCTTCACGTCACCGCTGTCTTCCGCCACACGCACAGCCGTCCAGCCGATGTCGTTGGTATCTTCCACGCTGCTGATGAGGCCACCACCGTTGAAGGCGATGTTGAACTTGCGCGGCAAGTCGTAGAACTCGCGCGTGTTCAGGATCACCTGCCCCATCTCATGCGTGAGCGGCAGCGTCTCGATGATCTCGTTCGGATCGATGCCGCTGGTCGGATCGCACGTCAGGTTGCGGATGTTATCCGCACCGGAACCCCGAGTATGCAGTCCCACACCTTGGATACGCCGCAACACTTCCGGCGCGTTCTTCGGTTCGATCAGCCGGATTTGCAGATTCGCCCGCGTCGTGATCTGCACGTAACCCGTGGTCAGGTCCTTCGCCACATTCGCGATCTCGCGCAATTGAAACGTCTTCAACTGGCCACCAGGAATCCGCAGTCGTGCCATGAAGGCTTCCTTGTTCGGCGTGAGGTAGAACAGCCCATGCCACTTGAAGCGGAACGTGTTCTCCTTGTCCGGCGCCTGGTTCGAAGCGGCGTGCTGCAGCAGCAGCGGATACGCATCCAGCGGAAACAACTCATGCTTGATGCGCTCTTCCGGAATGAGGTCTTCCAGATTCGGTTTCGCAGGACCAGTAGGTTGCGCCGCGGGATTCGGCATGACATCGCCAAAGGACACGCCGCGATTTTTCAGGCCGGAGAAAAAGCCGTCGAGATAGGCCGTCTGCTCATTGGAGAGCTTTTGGCCCGAAATCTCTTTGATGGGAACAGTGGGGTTACTCATAGATGTTCCTGATAAATCTTAATACACGTCGCGTTGATAACGCTTGTCCGACTTCAACTTGGCCACGTAATCCGCCGCTGCTTCCTTCGAGAGGCCGCCGAACTTCTCGGCCACTTCATGCAAGGCCGCGTCCACGTCCTTGGCCATGCGCTTGGCATCACCACATACGTAGAAATGCGCACCTTCTTCCAGCCACCTCCACAGCTCCGCGCCGCTTTCCAGCATGCGCGTCTGCACGTAGATCTTTTCTTTTTGGTCGCGGCTGAAGGCGAGGTCCAGGCGCGTGAGCGAACCTTCGGCTTGCATCGCGGTCAATTCGTCATCGTAGAGGAAGTCCGTGGCGCGTGCTTGATCGCCGAAGAAAAGCCAGTTCTTGCCTTTCGCTCCGGTCGCCTTGCGCTCTTCAAGGAACGCGCGGAACGGCGCGATACCCGTGCCCGGTCCCACCATGATAACGGGTTTGTTTGTATCATCCGGCAACCGGAAGCCGTGGCTGGTCTGGATGAAGACCGGCACCGGCGTGTCATTCAGGATGACGCGATCTGCCAACCAGCAGGAGGCCACGCCCTTCTTTCCGCGTCCAGCCCCCTCATACCGCACCGCCCCAATGGTCAGATGCACTTCACCCGGATGCGCCTTGGGTGAGGAGGAGATGGAGTAAAGGCGTGGCTGCATTTTGCGCAGGAAACCCGTGAACTCCGCCACCGTGAACTTCGCACCGGCGCAGGCCCGCAGCACGTCCACGATGTCCTTGCCCCACATCCACGTGTCCAATTCCTTTTTCTTGTCCGCGGCGAGTAAGCCCAACAGCTCGCCATTGTTGGCCTTCTCCGCCGCCGCCTTGATCAACGACGTCTGCGGCTGCGTGATCACATACGTGCTCAGGAGCGCCTCATGCAGTGTGCTGTCCTTGCCATTCGCGTCCTTCACTTGCTCGTCGCCATTGCAGCCGAGCGTCGCGAGCAATTCTTCCACCAGCACCGGATCATTCTTCGGCATGACGCCGAGAGCATCACCGACTTCGTAGCTCAAGCCTGAGCCTTCCAGCACGATCTCGAAATGGCGCGTGTCTTTGGCCGAACCAGCCTTGTTCAGGCGGCGGTTCGTCTTCAGCAACGCCGGGAATGGATTGTTGCGGGACCACTTCGCGGTGTCAGTCGCATGCGCCGGATCCGTGACGACTTCCACCGGTGCTGCAGGCAAAGCAGGTGTCGCCGAGGCGCTTTCCAACACGGGCCAGACACCTTCCGTCCAAGCCTTGGCTACGGCCTCATAATCCACATCACATTCACCACGAGGGACAAGGCGCTTGGCGCCCAAAGCTTCCAGCCGTTCATCGAATTTTTTGCCTGCACCGCAGAATTCACTGTAATTCTTGTCACCCAGACCAAGCACGGCGTAGGAGAGATTTTCCAGCTTCGGTGCCGTGTCTGCGCTCAGCGCCGCCCAGAAGTTCACCGCATTGTCCGGCGCATCGCCATCGCCCCACGTGCTGGTGATGATGACGAACTTGGATTCCTTCGCCAAATCGGCCGGGGAAATCTTGTTCAGTTCGCTGATCTTCGGCAGGAAACCACGTTTCTCAGCTTCCTTGCCAAGCTTCTTGGCGAGTCCTTCGGCGGAACCGGTTTGCGAACCGAAACCGATAAGCAGCGGTTGCTTGGGCTTCGCTTCCACGGGCGTGCCCGTCGGCATGGGAGCGCCGCTCGCGAGCAAGCCGGCGAGGTAACCGTTCAACCAGGCGCGTTGCTCCGGCGTGAACGGAGCGTTTTCAGGGAGTGTAGGGATCAAGTTCATGCTTCAGCCTTTGCCCAACCGATTTCGGGAGCAGAATAAATGGAGAGGAATACTGCGTCTTCGGTGCCTTCATTCACGGCACCATGAATTTCATTGTGATTGGCCACATCGAGTTCACCCTTACGGATGACCGTGCGTTCGCCATTGCCCATCAGGTAAGTAAGTTCACCGCGCATCATCACCCAGGTGTCCTGCCCGCCCGGATGCGTATGCACGGGCACCTTCTGGCCGGGCCGCACGCACCAGACCGCGATGCGTGAGTGATCGGTCACTACGATCTCTTTCACGACCGCCGCCTTATCCGAGAAGCGGACGAACTGATCGACGTTGAAGATGCGGTTACTCATGGTCAGAAACAGAAATGGTTTC
>JAJNBN010000533.1 GCA_021156225.1 Verrucomicrobiota bacterium
AAGGGACAATATATCCCGCACGTCATCGAGCCGTCTGCCGGTGTGGACCGCCTTATCCTCGGTCTGATCACGAACGCGTATAGCGAAGTGACCTCGACGGATGACAAGGGCAAGAGCGAGACGCGCGTGATCATGAAGTTCCATCCGCGCGTGGCGCCTTACAAGGTGGGCGTGTTCCCGCTGCTCAAGAACAAGCCGGAACTCGTAGCGAAGGCGAAGGAAGTCTTCAACCTGCTGCGCCCGCATGCGCTGGCCTTCTACGATGAGGCGGGTGCGATCGGACGCCGTTATGCGCGTCAGGATGAGGCGGGTACGCCCTTCTGCGTGACGATCGACTTCGACACGCTCGGCGAGAAGCCGGAGCTGTTGAATACGGTGACGGTGCGTCATCGCGATGATGGCAAGCAGGAGCGCATGCCGATCAGCGAGTTGCTGGGGTGGTTGTTGCCGAAGGTGAGGTAGGCGACGATAAAGAATTCAGACCGGTGGTTGCGAAAGCGGCCACCGGTTTTTTGTTGTTGGTTTTCAACCGAATGGAGTCAGGCGAAGGGAGACCGAGGACGATTACGAGGGGTGGGCCTCCTCTCCCCGGCCCTCTCCTCCGATGGCGGAGGAGAGGGAGATGGATGCGCTGGGCGTGATTGGGGGCTGGTTAAAATTCGGGAGGGCAGCGGCTTCAGCGGCGGGCCACTGAGGACAGCGGGCCCTACCAGTTTCAATCGACTTCGAGGGTGTCCTGAATCTGAACACCGTCCCGTTTCTACGACACATCTGGACACAGGGAGCATTCGCAGAACTGAATAAAATGACGATTTTCGGGCGTTATCCCGCTCAATTCCGCGAAGGAGGCCGGCTGAACAGAGACAACCAGCCTTATCCCTCAAGGCCGTTGTGAAGGGGGCCAGACATTTTTCCGAGTCACTTTACATTCTGCACGACCATGGCCACTTCGATGGCAAGGCAAGTGCTATGGGATGACACGAGCCGTCTGACGGCGACAAAGGTAGCATCATTATGAATATCCGCTTACGTCGTGACCATGGTTCCGTGCTGGCTGGAATCTTGATCATCAGTTTTGCCCTGGGCTTCATGCTCGCGGCTTACCTGAGCATGGTGAGCGCGCAGCATCAATCGGTGACGCGCTCACAAGTGTGGAACACCTGCATCCCCGTGATGGAAGGCGGTGTGGAAGAGGCGCTGGCGCATCTCTACCAGACGAAGGGCACGAACCTCGTCTCTAATGGCTGGAACGCGACCAACATCGGCTGCTTCAAATGGCGCACCGTCGGGGACGGCTCCGCGCTGATCGTGATCTCCAACGGAACAATGCCGGTGATCTATGCCACGGCGCATCTGCGGGCGCCGCTGCGCGATACGATCATCCGCCGCAGTGTGCGTGTGGAAACGCGCAAAGACGGCCTCTTCACGAAAGGCATGGTGGCCAAGGGCCAGATCACCTTCAACGGAAACAACATCGTGGTGGACAGCTTCGATTCGGCTGACCCGAGCTACAGTTCCAACGGTCTCTATGTGGTGAGCCGCCGCAAAGATAACGGGGATGTGGCGACGAACTCGGGTCTCGTGAACTCGCTGGCTTCAGGCAACGCAAATGTCTTCGGCCACGTCTCCACCGGACCGGGGGGAACAGTCGGCATCGGACCCGGCGGAGCGATCGGCGATCTGGCGTGGCAGGCCTCCGGATCGGTCGGCATCCAGCCAGGTTATTTCAATGACGACATGAACGTCTCATTTCCCGAGGTCACCCTGCCCTTCGGCGGCGGTTTCACCCCGGGCAATGCGACCGGTTACCAGTACGTCATCTCCAGTGACGGCGATTATCGCATCACCAGCCTGACCGGCAGCCTGCTCATCAAGAGCAACGTGCAGGCGCGGTTGATCGTGGATTCAGACATCAATCTGACCGGCAATGACAAGGTGATCATCCAGCCGGGTGGTTCGCTCAATCTCTATATGGCGGGAGCGGTCGCCAAAATCGGCGGCAATGGGGTGATCAATCAAGGTGGCAATGCCACGAACTTTTTCTATTGGGGCACCACGACGAACACCAGCCTGGCGATCAATGGCAACGGCTCTTTCACGGGCGTCATCTATGCGCCGAACGCCTCCTTTCAAATGAACGGCGGCGGCAGCAGCAGCATTGAAGACGTCACCGGTGCGAGCGTATCCAAAACGGTGCAGATGAATGGCAGCTTCAATTTTCATTACGATGAGAACTTGGGCAGGTTGGATCTGAACCGGGGATTCATCGTGACATCGTGGACGGAGATCTAGGCATAGGACGCAAAATCTTGTGAGGAGCGCGGGGGCCAGATTATCCTGCCCCGATGGACCAAGTTCAACCACCCCGGCTGCCCATAACTAAAGAGCAGCGTAACACGCGTCGGCTTTTGACCGGCTTGGGCGTGCTTGTTGTCCTCGCTACCGGTTGGGCCATCTATTTGGCGTATCTGGGAGGGATAGAAAACCGTTTACGTACAGAGTGCCTGCAGCGAAACGAGCCGCTGACGATGACGGAGATGCCCCGACTTTATCCCCCGGTCAAGGACGAGGAAAACGCCGCTGTGCCGCTGCTAGAATTATGGACGGAGGAAAGTCCTTTCTTCCCCCTGAGATTCAAGCAGCCAGTGGAAGAGAACTTCCCGGTCTCCACCGAAATCCCGGCCGAACTGGGCACAGCTTCCGGCTGGTTGATTCGCGAGGAAACGACGGAAGCAGATTGGAAGGCACTCGCAGATCATTTACTGAATCTGAAGTCAAGACGCGACAAATTGCTCACCGCGCTGCGGCGGCCCAGTTGCCGGTTTCCCTTGGACTTCAACCAAGGCTTTCACATGCAGTTGCCGCACGTGAAAATGCTGCGACTCGAAGCAGACAATCTCTGCCTGGATGCGGTGCTGGCGGTGCATTCAAATCGCGTAGATCGCGCGATCGAAGATGTCTGCGCCATGTCTGACCTGGCGCGCCTTCTTTCCCAGGAGCCGCTGCTGATCAGCCAGATCGTCAGTGCCGGTTTGTACCGACAGGCTTTGGAAACGGGCGCTTATCTGCTGTCCCGAAAAGCTTTGTCTGCGGATCAACTCGCCCGGTTACGAACGGCCTGCTCTTGGTATGCATCTGCCCCATTATTCCAAAAGGCGCTGCTGTGCGAACGGGCGGCCATTCTTTCCATCTACTCCATGTCACCTAAAGACCTGCGAAAGATGGTGGACCCGGAAGGCGATCCCGATAGCAGCGGCTACGTTGTGTTGATCGCTTTCGCCAAGGTGTCCGGCGGCAAACGCGCTGACTCGATCCACATCCTCAACTCTTTCCGGGCGGCTGAGACACTGACCAAAGCCTATGCCCCCGGTGACCACGCCACGCTCAAGGACATCTTCACGCGGAAACCGCCAT
>JAJNBN010000534.1 GCA_021156225.1 Verrucomicrobiota bacterium
TTCCTCGTGACAAACGTGGAGACGCCTTGGGGGCCGAAACGGGTGCATGCTTCGTCAGTCATTCGCGTGAAGCCGGGGCGGCATCAGGTGGATTTGTTTGGTAATTACGGGTGGTCGAATCCGTGGGGCATCGTGTTCGACAAATGGGGGCATCCGATCCTGTTGGATGCTTCGCCGGGGCAGAATTATTACCTGCCGCATCTGATGAGCAAATTCGCGCTGGAAGACATTGCTGACACGCTGGAGCATCATGGCAAGGTGAAGGATGACCGGTTGAGCTTTTTCAAGAAAGGGCGGCCGAACTCGGGTGCGGAATTCGTGAGCAGCCATCATTTTCCGCCGGAAGCACAGGGGACTTATCTGAACGGGCAATGCATCGGATTCCATGGCATCCGCTGGATCACGGTGGAGGAGAATGGTTCGGGCTTGGTCACGACTAAGACCAATGATCTGGTGCAGGCGCGGGATACGAACTTCCGCCCGATCGCGTTGCAGTTCGGGCCGGATGGCGCGCTGTATGTGTGTGACTTCTACAACAACGTGATCGGGCACATGCAATACACGTTCCGCGATGAGCGGCGCGGGTATTCGCACGGGCGCATCTGGCGCATCACTTACAAGGATCGGCCGCTCTCGAAGCCGGTGGCGATCGTGGGTGAGCCGGTGGAGACGCTGCTCAATCTGTTGAAGGACCCAATCCTCCGCACGAAGTATCATGCGCGGCGGGAATTGCAGGAGCGCCCGGCCAAGGACGTGTTGCCCGCCGTGGCGAAGTGGGTGAGAAACCTGGACGCGAAGCATCCGGATTACGACCTGCATCGGATGGAGGCGTTCTGGATCTATCAAGGGCATGACCAGCCGGATTTCAAATTGCTGGAGCAATTGCTGGAGGCGAAGGAATCGAACATCCGAGCCTCGGCAACGATGGCGATGCGCTTCGAGCTGTATCAGATGCCGGACGCGATGAAGCATCTGCGCAAGCTGATCTTCGATCCGAATATGCGCGTGCGGCTGGAAGCAGCGAATGCCTTGAGCTGCATGGATTCGACGGAAGCGGCGGCGCTCATCGTGAAGGCGTCCGACATGCCGATGGACCTCGGCCTCGCCTATGCGATGGGGCGCAGCTTGAATTATCTCAAGCGCTTCGGGCCTATTCCGGGTTATGACGACAGCATCTTTGCCGTGAGCAAGCTGAGTGATGCGGACCTGGCCGCCAGCGTGACGAACAAGTGGTCGGAACTGGCGGGTTTCGAAGCGCTTTCTCGCAATACTGTTAGAGCAGAGGTGCACAACAGCATCATCGAGCGGTTCCAGAAGGAATGGAATACGAGCCGGGCCTCGGTGCTGTTCCAGGTGGCGGACCAGTTGAAACGCTTGGGTAAGCCCGATGTGAGCGGCATCACGCGGCGGGTGGCGTCGCTGGCCGTGGCGGATTCGGTGCAGGGCCAGACGGCATTCACCACTTACTTGAAACGGGACGCGATGCAGACGGATGGCGATCTGCGCCGCGCTTCCTACGCGGGATTGTTGAACGCGAACGCGGACAAGCCGCAGGAGACGATCAAGCTGGCGGAGTCGCTCAAGGAAGTGGATGCATTGATGGCCGGGGCGGCGCTCATCACGGACACGGGCTCGCAAACGAAACTGTATCCGACGCTGCTGGATTACATCAAAACGCATTCTAACATCACGGCGGAATCGGTGCGCGACGCGATGAAGGGTGCGTTGCGCGTGACGACGAAACGCGGCGAAGTGTTCGCAGCCTTGGCGGAACTGGCGGAGAAGGGCGGTTACGTGAAACGTCGCGGGGCCATCAGCGCGATGCAGAGCGTGGCGTTCAAGGATTGGCCGAAAGGTTATGACCAATATGCAGGGCGCTTGAAGATATCGGGCGAGAAGTTGCGGCTCGGCGGCGAAATATACCGTCGCGAAAATTTCTGCGGGCAATGTCACATGGGCAGCGGGGAAGGCGTGCCGGGTGCGTTCCCGCCCTTGCAAGCGAATCAATGGGTGGAGAGCGATCCGGAGCGGATGATCAAGGTGGCTATGCATGGGCTCGAAGGGCCGCTGGAGGTGCATGGCATCGGCTATGACGCAGCGATGCCACCGATGGGCGGATTGCTGAACGATGAAGAGATGGCGGCGGTGCTGACGTTTGTGCGCACCTCATGGGACAATACAGGTAGCGAGATCACGGCGGAGCAGGTGGCGAAGGTGCGGGCGAAGTATCCGGATCGGGCGGCTCTTTGGCAGGTGGAGGAGATCGTGAAGGAGCATCCGATCGACGGGTGGACGCCGCCGAAAGCGGCGCCAAAAAAGAAGAGTGAATTTGAGTGAGAAAAACGACCGCCGTAATCGAAAGATTACGGCGGTTTTTCGTTAGGAGGTTGTATGAGTTATATAATGGTAGATGTGGAGTCGGATGGGCCGATACCGGGAGATTATTCGATGATCTGTTTCGGCGCGGTGTTGGTAGCGGGTGATTTGTCGCGGACGTTTTATGGACAATTGAAGCCGATCTCGGAGAAGTGGATTCCGGACGCGCTGGCGGTGTCGGGTTTTACCCGGGAACAAACCATGAAATTCGGAGAACCTGCGCAAGTGATGACGGAGTTCCGTGGATGGTTGAAGGCGAATTCAAAGGGGAAGCCGATGTTCATTTCGGACAACAACGGTTTCGACTGGCAGTTCATCAACTGGTATTTCCACCATTTCCTGGCGGAGAATCCGTTCGGGTTTTCGTCCACAAATCTGGGATCGCTCTACAAGGGGTTGCAAAAGGATGTGTTCCAGAATTTCAAGCATCTGCGCAGGACGGCGCACACGCATCATCCCGTGGATGATGCGAAAGGGAATGCAGAGGCGCTGTTGCATTTGAAAAAAGAACTGGGGCTGAAGATCCCGCTGGATTGAGCAGGTAAAGAAAAGCGTTTCATTCGGTTATTTTTAAGATATGGTTAAAGCGGCAAGGGATGGGGCAGATTTCATTGTGTCCACACACGCGCAAAGCTGCCCCATCAGGATCTCGGCGGATGTACGGGAATGAAGTCTTTCCTACAGAAACTGGATGGTAAGCTGCTGCTGCTGGTGGTGCTGCCGATGTTGCCCGCGCTGGTGCTGGTCTTCTACGCGGATTTTGAGCGGCGGAATCTCGGAGCGGCCCAGATAAAGCAGGAAGCGGTGCAGGCGGCGGAACTGGGCGCAGCCGGCCAGGAGGCGATGATCGAGGGAATCCGCCAGTTGCAAGCTTCCCTCGCCCAACTCCCCCAATATCGCGGCACGAATTGGGCCATGTACCAGATGCATTTCGCCAACCTGCTCCGGCTTTATCCCTACTACGCGAACTACGGCTTGCTGGACGCCGATGGAGGCGTATTGGTCTCCGCGCAAAGTTACCGCCAACCGGTGAAGCCCTGCCTTTATTTCGGCTACCCTTTGCTTGATGCCAATGGTGCGGTGTTCCGCGTCTTGTTTGCAGCCTTGCACGCTGAGGCGATCAATCGTGCCGTCCAACGGGTGGTGCTGCCGCCGGAAGCGGTTTTGACCGTGTTGGACCGGAATGGGCGCATACTGGCCCAGACTCCGGCCATGGCAAAAGCGGGAGAGGAATTCGGATTGGAGATCGAGGAGTTTCAAGCGATGCGTGACCGGGGGAGGGGCACATTGGAAAAAATCGGTTCGGATAAGCGGCGCAAGCTGTATGCCTTTGCGCCCGTGGGTGCGGGCAGCACGGTGGGCACCTATATTGTCGTGGGCATCCCCAAGGAGACCGCCTATGCCGCTGCGAATCTCATCCTCATGCGGAATCTTTTTCTCATCAGTGTGATGTTCGTTCTGGCGCTATGGGCGGCGCGACGTTACGCGCGGCAGGTCATCCTGCAGCCGGTGGAAGCCCTAGTGCGTGCCTCCAAAGAGATCACCGCCGGAAACCTGCGTGCCCGGGTGGGCCTGCCAGCCGGAGCAGGGCAATTGAACCAGTTGGGGGCGTCGTTCGATGACATGGCCGGGACTTTGCAACAGCGGCGGGCGGAGCTGGAACAGGCGGAGGCGAAGTTTCGCATCCTGGTGGAGCAATCTTTGGTCGGCATCTATGTGATCCAAGGTGACCGGTTCGCGTATGTGAATCCGAAGCTGGCGGAGATCGCCGGTTTCACGGCGCAGGAGATGGTCGGCCAACCAGTACTGGACTTTATCGCATCAGAATCGAAAAGTCAGGTGAGAGATAACATCCAGAAGCGGATGGATGGCACGATGCGCAGTGCTCATTATATGCTGGCGATGCAGCGAAAGGGTGGGGGCATCGTACAGGCGGAGGTCCATGGAGTGCGCACGGAATATGATGGTCGCCCGGCCATCATCGGCACTTTGCTGGACATCACGGATCGCGTCCGGGCCGAGGCAGAAATCCACCGGCTCAACGCGGAACTAGAGCAACGGGTGATCGAACGGACCGCGCAGCTCGAAGCGGCGAACAAGGAGCTGGAAGCCTTCAGCTATTCGGTATCACACGATCTGCGGGCACCGTTGCGGCACATCAATGGTTACGTGGAGATGCTCAAGGAAGACGCTGGTCCGAGCCTTAATGCCGAGTGCCTCGGTTACTTGGATGTATTGACGAATTCGACCAAGCAAATGGGCCAATTGATCGATGACCTGCTCGCTTTTTCCAAGATGAGCCGGACGGGTATGAAACGGCAACAGATGAATTTCACCGAGATGGTGGAGGACACGCGCCATAAACTGGCGACCGATACAGAGGGTCGCAACGTGGTGTGGAAACAGGGCAATCTGCCGGTGATCGAAGGGGATTCAGCGATGTTCCGCCAGGTGTGGGTGAACCTGCTCTCCAATGCCGTGAAGTATACCCGACCACGTGATCCGGCGGAGATTGAAATCGGGTGCATGAAAGAGACGGAAAGTGAAGCGGTCTTTTTCGTGCGCGACAATGGCGTGGGCTTCGACATGCAGTATGTGCAGAAACTTTTCGGAGTATTTCAACGTTTGCACCGGGCGAATGAGTTTGAAGGCACAGGGATCGGACTGGCGATCGTTCAGCGCATCATCCTGCGGCATGGCGGGCGCATCTGGGTGGATGCAAAATTGAATGAAGGGGCGACGTTCTATTTTTCGCTTCCGAAGCTGATGAGCCCGCAACCAGAGTGAAACCGGGCGAGCGGCTTTTCCTTGAAGTTCGCAAAGCTTCAGCCCACGCTTTCCGGTATCCAAAGAAACAAAACCATGAGCGCGCAAAATCCTTCTCCTGATCTCAAGCCGTTGAACCGCCGTTCATTTCTCGCGGCGGCGGGGACGTTGATGACTGGTGCCGCAGCAACTGCCTATGGGCAGGCGGCACGTGACTGGACGGGGGTGGTCCCGACGCGTTATCCGGACCCGGACATCATCGCGCTCGATCCGCGTTTCGGCAAATACAAGCTCGGCAATACGCCGATCCAGCGGCTGTATCACAACTCGAACATGCTGTGGGCCGAAGGACCGGCGTGGAATGCGGTGGGGAAATATCTGCTCTGGAGCGATATCCCGAACGACATCCAGTACCGCTGGATCGAGGACGATGGACGCACCACCGTTTTCCGCAATCCCGCGGGCAACAGCAACGGCAACACGTTCGATTTCGAAGGCCGTCAGATCTCCTGCCAGCACGGCACGCGCAAGGTGGTCCGATATGAGCATGATGGTTCGGTGACGATTCTCGCGGAGAGTTTTAATGGCAAGCCCTTCAACGCGCCGAACGACGCGGTGGTGCATCCGGATGGCGGAATCTGGTTCACCGACCCCGGCTACGGCAGCATGATGAATTACGAAGGGAACAAGGGGAAACTGGAGTTGAAGGAAGCGGTGTATCGCATCGACCCGAAGAGCAAGCAGATCGCGATGGTAACGGATGAAGTGGAGAAGCCGAATGGGCTCTGCTTCTCGCCGGATTACAAGAAGCTGTATGTGGCGGATACGGGCGCGCCCAAGAACATCAAGGTGTGGGATGTAGTCGATCAGGCGAAGCTGAGTGG
>JAJNBN010000033.1 GCA_021156225.1 Verrucomicrobiota bacterium
AGGGCGAAGGCCAGAAGCAGATGGCCAGTAATCAAGGTCAGAAGGGCAAAGGGCAAGGAGAGGGTGAGGGCGAAGGGGAAGGCGAGAAGGGGAAGGGTAAAGGAAAAGGACAGGGGCAAGGCCAAGGTGAAGGCCAGGGACAAAACGGCAAAGGCGGCCAGAAGGGTGGTGGTCAACAGACTGCGGGTGGACGCAATACTGGCGGTGGCAACGAAGGCGGGGGCGTGAATAACATGTTCAATGAACGTGGCGGCGGTTGGGAAGGCGGGCCTTTGACGGGCGAGCGGTTCACGCAGTGGAGCGATCGTTTGCGCGAGGTGGAGGAATCCATTGATTCACCGGAACTGCGAGCCGAGGTGGCGCGGGTGCGTGATCGTGCGCGCGAGGCGCGGATGGAATTCAAGCGGCACAGCAAGGAGCCGCAATGGGATTTGGTGCAGGCAGAGATATCCAAGCCGATGGCGGACATCCGGGCAAAGCTCCAGCAGGAGATCGCCAAGCGGGAGTCGAAGGATGCGCTGGTGCCGATCGACCGCGACCCCGTGCCGGGCCGGTTCAGCGAACTGGTGCGCCGGTATTACGAAAAACTGGGTGGTAACGATTGATGTTCTGGGCGGCGATATTCCTTTCGGCTAAGAACTGGCTGCCATGGGCGGCCGGTTTTTTGCTCGTGGCCGGGCTGCTGCTGGCGTGGGGGTATCGGGCCACACGCATCCGGGGCGGGCTGCGACTGGCCTGCGTCAGCCTCAAAATTCTGGGTATTGCCCTCCTCGCCCTCTGTCTGTTGGAACCGATGTGGTCGGGTGAACGCGCGGTGCCGGGAGCGAACCAGTTGCTGGTGGTGGCGGATAACAGCCAAGGGATGCAGATCCGTGACCGGGATGCGGGCAAGACGCGCGGCGAGCGTTTGCAAGGATTGCTGGCGGATGCGGAGAAGGGGTGGCTGGGGGGGCTTAACGAAAATTTCAAGGTGCGGCCTTTTCTCATCGATTCACGATTGCAAGCGGTGGGGGATTTCAGCGGGCTGGATTTCAAGGGCGATGGTTCCTCGCTCACGTATGCGGTGAAGACTTTGGGCGAGCGGTATCGCGGACAACCGGTCGCGGGCCTGATCCTGATGACGGATGGCAATGCCACGGATGTGGATGAGGCGATGGATTTCACGGGGCTGCCACCGGTCTATCCCGTGGTGATGGGGAAAGGCGAACCGGAGCGGGATCTGGCCATCCGCAAAGTCTCGGTGAGCCAGACTTCATTTGAAGATGCGCCGGTGACCCTTCAGGTGGAAGTGAGTGTCACGGGCTACAAAGGCGAGAGCATCATGGCGAGTGTGGTGGAGGTGAGTCCGGGCGGCACGAATACCACCATGCTTTCGGTGACGAATCAATCGGCGATGGAGCGGGTGAAGGGGCAGACGCAAGAGGTCAAGGATGACACGCAACCGCTGGTGTTCCGTTTTCTGGAGCGCCCCATTTCACCGGGCAGCACGTTCTACTGGGTCACGATGATGGCGAAGGGCGATACGAAAACGAGCGAAGCGACTTTGCTGAACAACCAGCAACTGGTGGCGGTCAATCGTGGTGAGGGGCCTTATCGTATCCTGTATGTCTCAGGGCGGCCGAACTGGGAGTTCAAATTTCTTAACCGCTCCGTTTGGGATGATCCGCAATTGGAACTGATGGGGTTGTTGCGCGTGGCCAAGCGGGAGAAAATGAATTTCAAGTCACGCGTCGGCGAGAACAGCAACCCGTTGTTCCGTGGCTTTGATCGCAAGACGGAGGAGACCGAACGCTATGACCAGCCGGTGCTCATACGCTTGAATGCGAAAGATGAAGCGGAACTGCGGGATGGTTTTCCGAAGAGTGCAGAGGACCTCTACCGTTATCATGCGGTGATACTGGATGACTTGGAGTCCGAGTTCTTCACGCAGGACCAGATGAGCCTGGTGCAACGGTTTGTGAGCGATCGCGGCGGCGGGTTCCTGATGCTGGGCGGGCAGGAATCTTTCAATCAGGGAAAGTATGACAACACGCCCATCGGGGCGATGCTGCCGGTCTATCTGGATGGACATGCGGAGGTGACGCCGGTGAACAACCTCAAGCTCGCACTGACGCGGGAAGGCTGGTTGCAACCATGGGTGCGCTTGCGGGCGAATGAAGGTGAGGAACAAGAACGCTACGCATCCATGCCGGCACTTCAGGTGATGAATCACACACGTTCGGTGAAGCCGGGGGCGAATGTGCTGGCGACGGTACAGGACAATGACGGTGAAAAATATCCGGCGCTGGTGGTGCAGAAATTCGGCTATGGGCGAACGGCAGCGATCACCATCGGTGACCTGTGGCGCTGGGGCTTCCATGATGAGCACATGATGGCGGACTTGCAAAAGGCCTGGCGACAGACCTTGCGCTGGCTGGTGGCGGATGTGCCAGAGCGCGTGGAAATAAGAGCTGAGTCAGCAAGGCAGGAAGGGCATGGCGCGGTACGTTTGAAGGTGCGGGCACGAGATGCGGTTTTCAAACCATTGGACAATGCGACGGTGGTGGTGAACCTGAAATCGATGCCGCTGCCCACGGCGACGAATACCACGGCGTTGCCCGAGATCAAGCTGACGGCGGAACCTTCGCTGAGCGAACCGGGCTTGTATGAGACGGTGTTCATTCCGCGTGAGGCAGGTGGTTATGTGGCAACGGCAATTGCCACGGATGCTAATGGCGTCACCGCAGGCACCGCCTTGACGGCGTGGGCGAGTGATTTCGCGGCCGAGGAATTTGCCTCGCTCAAGCCGAATCGTGAGCTGATGGAGAAGATCGCGCGGCAGACGGGCGGTGAAGTGATCGATGAGGATAAGCTGGCGGCTTTCGCGGCGAAGCTGCCACAGCGCCGGGCGCCGGTGATGGAAACGACGGCGCAACCACTGTGGCATACGTCGTGGGTGTTCCTGCTGGCGTTAACGTGCTTCCTCGCAGAATGGGGCTTGCGCCGGAAATCAGGTTTAGCATGAGAAGGTTGTCATCCATATTGAGCGGATGTCTGTGGCTCCTGCTGATGGGGTTGGGACAGGCGGCTGAGGCAGACAAGCCCACGGTGTTCGTGGTGGTGGGAGCGGCGGGTGAAGATGTGTATGGCAGCCAGTTCGTAAAATGGGCGGGGCATTGGAGGGAAGCGGCGACGAAGGCGGGGGCGAGCTTTGTGGCCGTGGGCCTGGAGGCAGATCAAAACAAGGACCGCGAAGATTTTCAGAAGAAACTGGCGGCAGAAGGCACGGAAGGTTCCGGGGAGCTATGGCTGGTGCTCCTGGGTCACGGCACTTTTGATGGCAAGGAAGCAAAATTCAACCTGCGCGGAACGGATTTCAATGCGGAGGAACTGGCGGAGTGGTTGAAGCCGATCCATCGACCGATGGCGGTGATCAATACTTCGGCAGCGAGCGCACCGTATCTGCCAAAGCTGTCGCTATCCGGGCGGGTGGTCATCGCGGCGACGAAGAGCGGGTATGAGATCAATTACGCGCGGTTCGGCGAATACATCTCGAAGGCGATCGTGGATAAGGAGGCGGACCTCGACAAGGACGGACAGACATCATTGTTGGAAGCTTACCTGATGGCTTCGCGCAAGGTGACGGAGTTTTACGAGACGGAGGGGCGCATCGTTACGGAGCATTCCCTGATGGATGACAATGGTGATGGGCTGGGAACACCGGCGGACTGGTTCCGGGGTGTGCGGGCGACGAAGAAGGCGCGCAATGACGCGGAACTGGATGGGTTTCGCGCGCATCAGTTCCACTTGGTGCGCAGTGCGGTGGAGCAGAAGATGCCGGTGGAATTGCGCGCCAAGCGGGATGAACTGGAGCTCGGAATCAACAAGCTGCGGGAAAAGAAAGCCGATATGAAGGGTGTGGATTACGACAGGGAACTGGAGAAACTGCTGGTGGAGCTGGCGCGGGTGTATGAGAAGGCGGGGCTGTTGCCGAAATGATGGATGCCCGAGCTCTATAAGCGGATGACATCGGTGTGTTTTTTCAAGGCAGTGTGATTCGACTCACCCCTCACCCGGTTCCGCTTGGGGCGGAACCGACCTCTCCCCATTGAGGGGCGAGGTTACGACGGACAAGTTGCGAACCTTCATGGCTTCCGATGTTGAGCGCTTGTTTTGTTTCTTAATTCCAAAAATCTACATTTGTTGGACTGGTCTGGTTCGTGGCTTCTGTTAGTTTCTTCCCCGAGCTATGGATTTTTTTACGGCACAGGAAAAGGCGAAGCGTAACAGCGGGCGGCTTATCATCTACTTTGGCGCGGCGGTGCTGGGGACGATCGCGGTCATTTACATCATCCTGGCCATCGCGCTTGCCAAGGCGGGCCGGCCGGATGCACTCGGCCAGACGCGCAGTTTCTGGCAACCCGAGCTGTTCCTATGGGTGGCAGGTGGAACGACGGCCGTGGTGGTGCTGGGGAGCATGTTCAAGATGGCGCAATTGACTTCCGGCGGTGGCGCGGTGGCGCGGGCCTTGGGCGGGCGCCTGATCGATGGCAGCACGCGTGATGCGGACGAGCGCAAGCTGGTGAATATTGTGGAGGAGATGTCGATCGCTTCGGGCGTGCCAGTGCCAGAGATCTATGTGATGGATGACGAGGAGGGGATCAATGCCTTTGCAGCAGGCAATTCGGTGAGTGATGCCGCAGTCGGAGTGACGCGGGGTTGCATCCAATTGTTGAACCGGGATGAGTTGCAAGGAGTCATCGCGCATGAGTTCAGCCATATTTTGAACGGCGACATGAAGCTGAACATCCGCATGATGGGCGTGCTGTTCGGCATCCTGTGCATCGCAATGATCGGGCGCATCTTGCTGGAGACGACGGGAAGACGGAGTTATCGCTTGGGGGCAAGGGATAAAGGGACTAATCCATTGCCGCTGATCGGGCTGGTGCTTTTCGCGGTAGGTTATATCGGCATCTTTTTTGGGCGGCTCATCAAGGCGGCGCTTTCGCGGCAGCGGGAGTTTTTGGCGGATGCTTCAGCCGTACAGTTCACGCGGAATCCGGATGGCATCGCGAATGCCTTGAAGAAGATTGGCGGCTTGGGACGGCGCGGTTCCATCGTGACGGCACCAGATGCGGAAGAGGCGAGTCACATGTTTTTTGGTAATGCGCTGGCGGAGGGCTTCTCCAATCTGACAGCGACGCATCCGCCGCTGGTGGACCGTATCAGGGCGATCGAGCCGAGATTTGACGGGAATTTCCCACGCGTGGAGTTTCCGAAGGGCAGATACGAGGAGGAGGAAGAAGAGCCGATACGGCGTTCGCCCATGAGTCATCGCCCCCCGCCCATGCCATTCCCGATGCCGCCGATGTTGCCGGTGCAAGATGTGATTGGACAGGTGGGTACGATCCAGCCGCAGAATGTGGCGTGGGCGCTGGCCTTGATGGCGGATATGCCGGAGTTATTGCGGGCGGCAGCGCATGATGGGTATGGCGCCAGGGCATTGGTGTATGGATTGTTGCTAAGCCCGGATACGAGTTGCCGGGCGAAGCAGATGAGTGCGTTGCAGGCAAAGGCGGATGCGGGGGTGTTTGCCGAGTTGAACAAGTTGAGGGGATCATTGGAAGCGGTGAAGGCTGAGGCGCGCCTGCCGTTGATCGAGATGGCGATGCCAGCGCTGCGGCATTTGTCGCAGAGCCAGTTCGAGACGTTCATGGCGAATGTGGAGGTGCTGATCGCGGCGGATCAACAGATCGACCTATTCGAGTATTCATTGCAGCGGATGCTGAAGCGGCATCTTTGGCCGCATTACCGGCAGGTGAAAAAGACGGTCACACAATATTACGCGCTGAAGCCGTTGTTGCCGGATTGCGAAGTGTTGCTTTCGGGGCTGGCGTTGGTCGGGCATGGGTCTGCAGAGGAAGTGGCGAAGGCGTTCCGCTCAGGTGTGAGCCGCTTGGGGGCGGAGGCGGCCAATCTTACTCAGCAACCGGTGGAGAGGGCGAATCTGACTCAGATCGATGAAGCGCTGGACCGGTTGGCGACGTCATCGCCCATGGTGAAGAAACAGGTCTTGGACGCTTGCGCGCATGCGGTGGCGAGCGATGGGGTGATCCAACCGCGGGAGGCGGATCTGCTGCGGGCGGTGGCGGACGGGCTGGATTGTCCGATGCCGCCGTTGTTGCAGCCGGTGGCGCCGGCGGGCCAATGAGAGGAATAGGGTTTTGGTAGATTAGCTGGTGGAATGGCTGATAGTTACGTTTCTGCAAAGATTTAAGGGAGTTTGCATTTGGCGGGGTTCTGCCCTATGTCTTTCTGGCTCTATGGAAAAAGACGTGGTGGTGCGCATCCAGAATTTGACGAAGATTTACCGGCAGGGGGAGATCAATGTCACGGCGCTGGACAATGTCACGCTGGATATCGCGCGCGGGGAATTCCTCACGCTTATGGGGCCTTCCGGCTCGGGGAAATCCACGCTGCTGCATATCATCGCGGGGATTGACCGGCCGACCAGCGGCAAGTGTCATATCGAATCCATCGACGTCACCAGGTTGAATGAATCCCAACTGGCGGACTGGCGGAACCAGAACGTTGGCTTCGTTTTTCAATCCTTCAACCTGATCCCGGTGCTGACGGCGTTTGAGAATGTGGAGTTGCCGTTGTTGCTCACCGGCTTGAGCGGCAAGCGGCGGCGGGAGCAGGTGAAGGTGGCGCTGGAGATGGTGGGGTTGGCGGATCGCGCGGGGCATTTGCCGCGGCAGATGTCCGGTGGTCAGGAGCAACGGGTGGCGATCGCGCGGGCGCTCGTGACTGATCCGCGTCTGGTCGTGGCGGATGAGCCGACGGGCAATCTGGATGCGAACTCGGCGAATGAGGTGCTGGGAATTTTGCAGACTTTGGCCAAGGGCGGCGACAAGACGGTGATCATGGTGACGCATGATCCGAAGGCGGCGGCGTTTGGCTCGCGCTCAATCCATCTGGAAAAGGGTGAGCTTATCCGGGAGGAGATGACGCAGTGACGATCGGCACCTTCATCGTCAAGAATGCGCTGCGCAACAAGCGTCGCGCACTGCTTTCCATCTTAAGCGTGGCAGTGAGCTTGTTCCTGCTGGTGACGTTGCTGGTGTTGTTGCGCGAGTTGACCACGCCGATGGAAGATGCGGATGCGGCCATGCGGATTGCGGTGCGGCATCGGGTATCGTTAGCGAACACATTGCCGTATCGGCAACGCGGGGTGATCGAGCGGATACCGGGGGTGGCGGCGATCACGCCGTTCACGTTTTTCGGTGGCAAGTTTCGCAATGAAGAGATTCCGTCTTTCGCGCAATTCGCGATGGATCCCATTCAGCTCACGAATGTGTTCGGGGAGGCGAAGCTGCCGCTGGATCAGTTGAACAATTGGATCGCGGACCGGTCATCGTGCATCATCGGGATCGAGACGGCGAAGCGCTATGAATTCAAGATCGGCGACAAGATCAAATTGGCGGGGACGATCTGGCCGGCGGATCTGGAGCTGAAGATCGCGGGCATCTATAAGGGCACGCCGGATGATCGCAATGTGCTATTCCATCATGATTACATGGATGAGGCGTGCGGGCGGCAGGGCATTGTGGGCACGTGGTGGGTGCGGGCGAAGTCCTTGGAAGAAGTGCCGCTGGTGGTGGAGCGCATCAACAAGGAGTTTCATAATACGTCAGCGGAAGTGCTGGCGGAGACGGAGCGATCTTTCGTGCTGGGGTTCATCTCGATGTGGGGAAATATCAAGGTGCTCATCGGTGCTATCTGCAGTGTGGTGGTGTTTTCTCTCATATTGGTGACGGCCAGCACGATGAGCATGGCCATCCGGGAACGGTTCCGTGAACTGGCCATCCTCAAGGCGCTGGGCTTCCGGCGGCATGAACTGTTTGCGTTCATTTTGGCGGAGAGTTTCGGATTCGCGTTTGCGGGGGCGATCATCGGGATCGGAGGAGCCTGGCTGTTGTTCTCGAATATCAACATCACCGCCGTGACGAAGGGGATGTTTGTGGCCTTTGAACTGACGCCGCGGATCATGGCGACAGGGTTTGGGGTGGGCGCGATCTTGGGGATCATCGGCAGTGTCGTGCCGACGATTTCCATGGCGCGGATGAGCGTGATCCAAGGTTTGAAGACGCTGGATTAGCATGGCACTTCCGCTCAAATACAATTTTCAGAATGTGATCGTGCGCTGGCGCTCGACGCTGGCGGCCATCTTTGGCATCGCCCTGGTGGTGGCGGTGTATGTGATGTTGCAGGCGCTGGCGGTGGGTTTGGAGCAGAACAGTGCGAACACGGGGGATGAGAGGAATTTTCTGATCGTGCGGAAAGGCGCGACGTCGGAATCCGTGAGCCAGGTGACGCGGGAGCAGTTCCGGTATCTGCAATATATGGAGGAGATCGCAAAGGATGCCCAGGGGAAGGCGATCCTCACGGCAGATACGATGGTGCTGGTGAACCTGCCGCGACTGGCAGGCAATGGTGAGGCGAACGTGCTGGTGCGCGGGGTGATGGAGAAGGGGAAGGAGTTGCGGGCGCAGGTGCAACTGGTGGAGGGCCGGTGGTTCGTGCCGGGCAAACGCGAGGTGGTGGTAAGCCGCAAACTGGCGTCGCGTTTCAAGAACTTCCAGCTCGGAGAGGAATTTCACGTGCCGGGTGCGGACTTGAAAGTGGTGGGGTGGATGGATGGTGGCCGGAGCGCGTTTGATTCCGAGGTGTGGATGGATACGGATGAGGCGCGGAACATTTTTGGCCGGGAGAATTATACGAGCGTGCTGGTGCGACCGGTCGATGAAGCGGCGGCGGCGCGACTCAAAGCCAAGCTGGAAGGCAGCAAGCAGATCGCGGCACGGCTGGAGCGGGAGACGGATTACTACCGGAAACAGACGAAGACGGCGGGGCCGATCAAGTTTCTGGGCGTGGCGCTGGCGACCATCATGTCGGTGGGCGCAGTATTTTCGGCGATGAACACGATGTATGCGACGGTTGGGGCGCGCACCCGCGAGGTGGGGACGTTGCGCGTGCTGGGGTTTCATCGGCGCGCGATCCTGTTCAGCTTCCTGATGGAAGGGGCCATCCTTGCTTTTTTGGGCGGTGTGGTAGGATGTCTTATCGTGTCCGCGGCGTATGCGTATGTGACGGCCACGGGTTATACCATTGGGACGATCAATTTTGATACGTTCAGCGAAGTGATCTTTGATTTTCGCCCCACGCCGGAACTGATGGGGAAGGGACTTGTTTTCGCGGTGATCATCGGATTATTGGGGAGCTTGCTGCCGGCGTGGCGGGCTTCGCGCATCCCGGTGATCTCAGCGCTTAAATCGGTATGAAACCTGACCAGGCGAACCGCCTGAAGATAGATGAAGAGGTCCGGCAGCGTCCGAAGGGCGCGGTGGGATTGATCTTTGCTTTGGTGGCTGCCGTCACGGCGGTGGCGATCTTTTTTGCGTGGCCGCGGGAATCGGATTCACGACGCATCATGGGCGGCGGCAAACCGGCAGATGCGAAGGGCGGCAGTGCGGTTGCTTCAACGAACGTTGCGCCGGTGGCGAGCCGGCCGAGTGATGATAATTCGGTGCTGACGGTGAGCGGTTATATCGTGAATCGCGAGCGCATCGAGATCAGTCCGCGGTTCACGGGGATGGTGAAGTGGATCGGGGTGACGAAGGGGGATACGGTCACGAATGGGCAGGTCGTCGTATTGCTGGACGACACGGAGTATCGGGCGCGCTTGCGCGAGACGGATGGACGCATGGCGGTGGCGAAGGTGGCCGTGGAGAAAGCGGAACTCGCATGGAAGCGCACGGGCGAACTGGCGAAGATCAACGTGGAGTCCAAGCAGGCGGAGGACGATGCGCGGCTGGCGGTGGATTCGGCGAAGGCGAGCATCAAGGAGATCGAGGGGCAGAGGGAGCTTTTGCTGACGTATATCGATTGGACCATTATCCGCTCGCCGATCAATGGCGTGGTGTTGGAAAAATTGGTGGACCCGAACGAGTTGGTGACGCCGCAGAGCTTTGGCGGGACGCGTGGGCCGAGCACGGCGCTCATTGCAGTGGCGCAGGGGAATGATTTGCAGGTGGAGATCGATCTGAACGAGCAGGACCTGGCGAAGGTGTATCTGAAACAGGAGTGCAAGGTGAGCCCGGAGGCGTATCCGGACAAGAGCTATGGCGGTTACGTGGCGGAGATCGCGCCGGAGGCGAATCGCCAGAAGGGGACGCTGCAGATCAAGGTGCAGGTGCGGAATCCGGACAAGTTCCTGACGCCGGAACTGAGTGCGAAGGTGCAGTTTTTGCGGAAGAAAGAGGCAGACGAAAAGCCCGCGAAGTAGGTGGAACGGCTTAAAGAGCACTGGGGCACCCCTCACCCCGGCCCTCTCCCCTTCGAGGGGCGAGAGAGAAGAACCTCAGGCTTCGGCGGGTGGTTCAGGTTGATTCACAATGGGTTAGCGGATGGACGTTGCTGCGGATTGGGACAATCCGCGCTCCAAAGAGGGGGTGAAAAATCTCAAAATAATCGCTTGCAGGGGCAAGGGCGGTTTTGTAGCGTCTCGGTCCCGTTGGTTTGCACTTGTAGCTCAACTGGATAGAGCGTCTGACTACGGATCAGAAGGTTCCAGGTTCAACTCCTGGCAGGTGCACCACTCTCTCCCAATGGCTTACGCAAAATCCAGAATCCCTGAAAAAGCCTGCTTAGCCACTGCTTAGCCACTTTTACAAACCCCGATTTCCTTTCTCTCCGATTCGGCAGATCAAAAAAAGTTTCATCCAACCACAAGGAATAGTGATTCTGAATTGTTGTGCGTGTTTGCACGAAAGCCTTACTTGGACGATTGCGATGTCTGCTGCAAGTTTGGCGACGGCGTGGGCTCCGGCGGCAACGGCAACTCTCGTCGCCATATTCGGTGCGTCTGGTTCAGCGGCGGGCGCCTCCTGTCCTATCGTTTGTGCCCACGTCTCCGGTTCCATGTTTACGCGCTCGCGCGGTGATACGCCCGAGCCATCGTCATTGAAAGGGGGCTTGGGGCGGGCTGTGCCACAGTCCGGCGAGCAAGACCCTACTCAGCAAGGAGATTGCGAACAGTCTTTTCATCTTTCTCGGCTTGGGATTGGAGTTGGTGGCATCTCAAGCTTGCGCGGCCTGTTTCATGTCTGAGGTATGGTTCAGCTCCTGCTTGCGGTTCACCAGACCCAAAAAGGAACCGAGCAGGGAGAGTAGATCGAGCAGCCAATTCATGGCTGAGCGCGGGTGTCAATCGACAGGATTAGAAGGCGCGCACTAAATCTTCCACTTTGACATTCAAAGCCTTGGCAATGCTCGAAAAAGTGTCGAGCGACACGTTCCGGATCGCCGATGTAGTTGTGATGCACTTCGGCTTTTTCAGCCAATTTCTCTTGGCTGAGTTTAGCCTTGTACGCAAGGCGCGGATCGTCCGGCCCAAAATGCGGCGAATGGAATTGAAGACACCGGTCATAATCCAAGCGTTCAACGGGTTTTTGACCGCAGTGTTTATACTGTAAAACCCTTGATTGTTTCTCAAGATGCTGGCATTACAGTCCCGTTGCCGGGGAGGCAAGGTGTGCCATTTGCATTCTGGAAGGGAGTCACCTAATAAAATCTAAGACAATGAAACGACATCTGAAGTCTCTTTGTTTACTGCTTGCTGCCAGTGGTGTCATTCTGACCGTGAGTTCCAATTATGCAGACGACGATCCGCCTACACCGCCCGGAGGCGGCGGGGGCGGCAGTACCAATGCGCCGCCTAATCCATATAGTGTATCCGGTTTGAAATTGTACCAGCCGCAGTTCGATGGAGAATATTTGCGGTTCTGGATTTTGGAGGCGGAGACGAACGCGGTGTATGACCTGTTCTTAACGCCAAATCTCGAAACCAACCATGTTTGGTACCACTGGGGACGCACTGAGGCGGGGGTGACCAATTTTCTCGCCTATTATCCCGGCACTACCAACGCGTTCTTCATGCTGGGGACGATGCAGGATAGCGACAGTGACGGGTTGACCGATGCATACGAATTGCTCGTGAGCCTCACGCCTACCAATTCATCAAACACAAACCTTGATGTTGATAGCGACGGCATCCCGGACCTTACCGAAATCAGTTATGGTCTGAATCCGACGCAAACGGACTCGCCATTGTCTCTCACCATTGCTGCGCCCGCTGGATATTCCCTATTGCCGTAACCTTCTTTTCGTATCTGAAAATGAAAACTCTTTTTCTAGCGATTGCAGTTTCATTCTGTCTAGTTGCGGCAGTCAATGCATCGGAAACGACGTTAAGCACGCAATTGTCCCGAGAAATTCAAAGGACGCAGCTATTAGGGCAGGAGCTTTTACCTGTGGGAGAGCCGGGCGAGCGTGAATCGCTTGCCTTGCTGCTGGCTCTGAATGATACCAATCGCACGGATTATCTAAACGGTTTCGAGGAG
>JAJNBN010000535.1 GCA_021156225.1 Verrucomicrobiota bacterium
CCTCATGGATGACGGTGTCGCGTGTGCTGCTGAACCTCGATGAAACGATTACCCGTGAATAAGCGATGAAGCCTGTATCTACAAATCCATTGCACGAGATCACGCGGCGACACTTTTTCAGCCGGTGCGGTATGGGTCTGGGCTCGATTGCTCTCGCTGGGCTGCTGGGCGGACAGAAGGCGTCGGCGGAAGGATTGAAGCTGAAGAATCCTTTGGCTCCGAAAGCGCCGCATTTCGCGGCCAAGGCGAAGAACGTCATCTTCATGTTCATGGCGGGCGGGCCGTCGCAGCTTGATCTGTTCGACTATAAGCCCAAGTTGGTGGATCTGAATGGGCAGCCGATTCCGCAGTCATTTATCGAAGGCAAACGGTTCGCCTTCATGGATAGCAGCCATCGCACGAATCTTTTGGGCACGCGGCGGGAGTTCAAGCAATACGGCAAGAGTGGCATGTGGTTTTCTGATCTGATGCCGCACACGGCGCAGATTGCGGATAACATCACGATGGTGAAATCTTGCGCCACGAATCTCTTCAATCACGCGCCGGCAAAGCTGTTCATGAACACGGGCTCGGGCATCTTCGGACGTCCTAGCATGGGTTCGTGGGTGACCTATGGCATCGGTAGCGAATCGAATGACTTGCCTGGCTTTGTGGTACTTCAATCCGGTCCGCGCGGTCCACGTGGAGGGTCAGTGAATTGGGCGTCTGGCTTTTTGCCGAGTACGTATCAAGGCGTGCCTTTGCGCGGCCAAGGTGAACCGATCCTGAATTTGAACAGTCCACTGGGGATTGCCCCCGATCGGCAACGGCGCACGATCGATGCCGTGCGGGATTTAAACCTCAAGCGATTGGTGGAGACGGGTGATGATGAGATCGCCACGCGCATCTCGGCGTACGAGATGGCGTATCGCATGCAGACGAGCGGGCCGGAGCTGATTGATATTTCCAGTGAATCGAAGGCCACGCTGGATATGTATGGCATCGATTCGGACAAGCCGTCGTTTGCGCGGAATTGTCTGCTGGCACGGCGCTTGGTGGAGCGGGGCGTGCGGTTTGTGCAGCTTTATCACACGAATTGGGACAGCCACGGCGGGCCTAATGAAAATTTGCAGGAAGATTTCGAGCGCGTGACGCATGACGTGGATCAAGGCGGCGCGGCACTGGTGAAGGATCTGCAAGCGCGCGGCTTGCTCGATGATACGCTGGTGATCTGGGGTGGAGAGTTCGGTCGCACGCCGATGGGTGAAGTGCGTGAGAAGACGGGGCGCAATCATCATATCGATGCGTTCACGATGTGGTTCGCTGGCGGCGGCGTGAAGCAAGGTTACGTGTTGGGCGAAACGGATGAACTGGGCTTCAATGCGGTGCAGGATAAGGCGCATGTGCATGATCTGCACGCGACGATTTTACATTTGCTAGGATTGGAGCACACGAACCTGACGTTCCGTTTTCAAGGGCGAGATTTCCGATTAACGGATGTGGAGGGAGAGATATTGCACAAAATGATAGCCTAACCGGTTGCACCGGTGGGCCAATATGGGAAACGGCCGAGAGGCCTTTTGCAACGGCTTTGACACTAAGGAGGATTGTGGGCTAACTGCCCCGACGTGGATACACTGGTCGCTAAAGTGCGGAAGAATGTGCGGTCGCATGGCTTGATTGCGAAGGGCGATGCTGTGCTCGTGGCGGTTTCGGGTGGCGTGGATTCCATGGTGTTACTGGATGTGTTGCGGCAGTTGGCGGAGGTGGATGGATTTACGATCGTGGTGGCGCATTTCAATCATCAATTGCGTGGACGTGCGGCAGACCTGGATGAAAAGCTGGTGCAACAATACTGCACCAGGCATGAACTGAGGTTTGAGGCAGGCAGGGGTGAGGTGAAGGAGCTGGCGAAGGAGAAGAAGATTTCCATCGAGATGGCGGCTCGGGAATTGCGTCAGGCTTTTTTTGAGAAGGAAGTGCTTCGGTTGAAATGCAACCGGCTCGCGCTGGCTCATCATGCCGATGATCAAGCGGAACTTTTTTTCATCCGCCTTTTGCGAGGCAGTGGTGGCGATGGTCTGAGCGGCATGGGGTGGAGCGGTTTTTTGACGACGAATATTGAATTTCGCCGGATCAGGCCGCTACTGAATTTACGCAAGATGGCCATCGTTGCTTATGCCAAGCGTCATCGGGTGAAGTTCCGGGAAGACGCCTCCAATCATAACACGGATATCTTGCGCAATCGCATCCGCAGAAAACTGCTTCCCTATCTCACGAAGACGTTTGGGGTGGAGGTGATGGCGCCTATCCTCCGGACGATGGAGGTGGTGGGCAGCGAGGCAGATTATGCAGGTCATGAAGCGTGCGGTTGGCTGGAAAAGTTACTGGGCAACCGTAGGCGGGTGGCTTTCGAGAAGTTGCACCCGGCAATTCAAAGGCAGGCAGTTCTTTGGCAACTGCGATTCTCTGGGGCGAAGGAATCTTTTGATCTGATCGAGGCGCTGCGGAAGGAGCCTGACGTCTGGATTCAGGTGGATGCCGAAACTTTTTTACGGCGCCAGAAAAGTGGTCAGATCGAAGAACGGGCAAAACCGGATGCCTCATTTCGGCAAACTGAGCTTGAATGTGACGTTTCGGGCTCCTCAGGCAAAGTGCTATTTGCCTCACTGACAATCACTTGGGAACGCGACGCGGGGGCTCAAAGGTTCATCAAGCCCAAGCAGATTGTTAACGCGGAAGTGTTTGATGCTGAGAAGGTTGGGTTGGTAATTCGCCTGCGTCATTGGCGGGCGGGGGACCGCTTTCAGCCTTTGGGGATGCCGAAGCCGGTAAAGTTACAGGATTGGTTTGTGAACCGGAAGGTGCCGATGGAGCGGCGGCGTCAGTTGGTGGTGGCTGAGACGGCGGATGGGCGTATTTTCTGGGTGGAGGGCGAGCGGATCGGGGAGCAATTCAAACTCGACAAGGCTTCCCGCCAGCGGTTGAAATGGCAATGGCAAGCAGAGAAGCCCAAGTAGGTATTAGCACGGAATTTCTATGGGGCGCTAAACTAATGTCAGATGGCCGGTTGCTAGGTACTGTGTGGCATGTTACTGTTAGGCTAATAAACAAATGTCGGACGATAATAAGAACTTAGATAACGGCCGGGGCGGGGGCCCTGGTGAGTTCAAGACACCACCCAAGACGTGGCTGTATTGGATATTGATCATCAGCGTCATCCCGGCGCTCATCATGATCCAAGGAAAAGGCCAGACGAAGGTGGAGAACCTTTCCCATACCCAATTTGTCGAACTCGTGGAGCAGGACAAGATTGTTTCTGCCGAGATCAATTATCATCCGCAGTCGCCTGACTTGCGGGAGATCATCGGCAAATACACGGTGGACGATAAAACGGCACCCGGTGGCAAGACGGAAAA
>JAJNBN010000536.1 GCA_021156225.1 Verrucomicrobiota bacterium
GGTTACCTTCGTCCCGCAATATCGACTGACTCCCGGTTTGAAATATCGGGCGACACTGAATTTGAGCAAGTTACCGGGCTACACTGGCAAGTCCGCGCTGATCACCTCCACGCATACCGTTGCGGCTTTGAAGCTGACGCCAACCACGGTCGTTTCCCAAGTTTATCCGAGTGCCGATGTGTTGCCGGAGAATCTCCTGAAATTTTATCTGCACTTTTCCGCTCCGATGAATGGCGGTCACATCTACGACCACATCCATTTGCTCAATAGCGCGGGCAAAGCCGTTGAACTCCCCTTTCTGGAAATCGACGAAGAACTCTGGAATCCCGAGATGACCCGACTCACCCTCTTCATCGATCCAGGCCGGATCAAGCGCGAGGTGAAACCGCTGGAAGATATCGGCCCCGCGCTGGAGACCGGCAAGACTTACACACTCGTCATCGACAAGGAATGGCAGGATGGCAAGGGTGCGCCGCTCAAAGCTACCTTCCGCAAGCAATTCACCGTGAGCGCGCCTGATCGCACACCGCCCGATCCGAAGACGTGGCGCATCAAGCGTCCTGCGATGCAGACTACCGAAGCCCTCACGATAGAGTTCCTCAAGCCGATGGATCACGCCCTCGCACAACGGCTGATCTGGGTCACTGGCCCAGATCAAAAACGCGTTTCAGGCAAGGCGACTTTAGCGAACAATGAGCAACGCTGGCTCTTCACTCCCGAAAAATCATGGCCGCCCGGCACCTATCAACTCCAGGTGCAAACGACTATCGAAGACCTTGCCGGCAATAATATCGGAAAGGCCTTCGAAGTGGATATCTTCGAGGGCGTGGAGAAACGCATCAAGAACGAGGCGGTTTCCATTCCTTTTGAGGTTAAACCAAACCCCTAACTTAGCTGAAAACAAGTCACCACAACTCAATCGGCGGCAGTTTTCTCGTTTCTAGTAGCGCACTCACCGCCCATCCGGTGGTGGACAATTTTTGGGCATAGCTGTCCCCCCCGGGAGGACGCGTAGTCGCCGGCCAACTGCCGTCCTCATACTGGTTCGTCGCCAAAAAAACACGTCCTCGTGCCACAGCCTCCGCAACGTCCGTCCGGCTGCGATTCGGAGCCAAGGCCAACAAGGCGATTGCGGTATCAAAAATTTCGGGTGGAGAATCCGGATAGGCTCCCCAGCCCCCATCACTTGTTTGTGAACGAAGGAGGAGTTGGATGCTTTGATTACGCTTCTGTTCAATTATTTCATCGGTTGAGTATTTGAACGTCAGCAACAAGACTGCGGCGTTCAATGCACTGTTCGCCGGGACAGAGTTACACAACCACGACTCCGCCTGAATGGTCGATTCACGCGCCGCTTCCGTATCGATTTCGCGTAGCACCCGGACCGCCATGTGGGTGGCCAGCGGAGCGCCATACGTGGCCGGAGAGCCTAACGTACCGGGGGCATCGATCGGCCAAGAACCGTTATCTGCCTGTCCTTTGATCACCCGCACTCCCGCCTCATTCAGGGCATCCGTATTTCCGGCGTGTCCTGTATCGAGCGCAGTCAGCAACGCCGCGGCAAACTGTACATCCGCCAGCCGTTGATCGCTGAAACCGGGATCGCCTTGGTTGTCATCCCATGTGTTTGGCCGCTGCAACCAATCGGTCGTATCGCGAAGAACTGGATGGGCGATGGAATACCCTTTTCGAGAAGCCAGATACAAAGCCCGCGCCGCATCGCCATTGTTGTGACACGAAAAACAACCGTTCTCCTTGCGCCACGCTGGGACATCCTTGCTGAGAAACTCCACTCCCTTCCGTTCCGCCACCATCACCTTATCATCGACCACTTCACGACTCGCACAACCAATTAACAAACTGACGAACAAAGTTGCGCAAAATATCCGAATGGTCATTTGCTCATTCCTTCGTCATTCGGATTTCCTCATTGGACATTCATTTAGGCCTCGCCACCGGAATCGCCACACTCATCTCCTTCAACACCCCTTCCACCGCCACCAGCAGCGCCTGGATATCTTTATCCTTCAGGCGACCGATATTCCCCATGCGGAAGCAATCCACGTGCCCCAGCTTCCCGGGATAGATCACCATGTCGCGCTGTGAGAGACGGCGATAAAATTCTTCAAACTTAAAATTCGTATCCCCCGGATAATGGAACGCCGTGATGATGTAGCTCTGCACTTCCGGCGCGAGATACGGGAGGAATCCCAGCTCCTTCATCCCCGCCTTCAGCGCATTGTGATTGCCCAGATACCGCGCCGCGCGACCCGCCACGCCGCCTTCCTCAGCCAGTTCCTTCAACGCCTGCGCAAATGCCAGCAACGTATGTGTCGGTGGCGTGTAACGGAACTGCCCGTTGCCCTCCAGCCCGCGCCATTGCTCATATAAGTCGAGGCTCAAGGTCCGCGCTTGTCCCTTGCACGATTCCAGCTTCGACCGCCGCGCCAGCACGAAAGAAAATCCCGGGACGCCCTCGATGCATTTGTTCGCCGAAGAGATCAAGTAATCGATGCCACCCGCCGCCAGGTCCGTCGGCACCGCGCCGAAGCTGCTCATGGCATCCACGATGAACGTGCGCCCAGCCGCCTGCACGATCGCGCCTACTTTCTCCGTCGGATTCAAAATCCCCGTCGTCGTTTCGCAATCCACGATCACCACGTGCGTGATGGCGGCATCGGCGTTAAGCGCCTTTTGCACGGAAGCCGGATCGACCATTTCATCCTCCGACCACCGCAGCACTTCCGTGGCGATGCCATATCGCGTGGCCATCTGCACCATGCGCTCGCCATACGCGCCGTTCACGAGGATGAGCAGCTTGCCCTTCGCCGGGATCGCGCTCGACAGCACCGATTCCACGCCGAAGGTCCCGCTGCCCTGCACCAGCACCGCTTCGTAGCCGCTGGCCTGGCTCGCCCCACCCAGCTCCAGCAACTGCCGCCGGATATCGCGCACCATCGCAATGAACTCCTCATCGCGCGACCCCATGTCGTGCAACATCGCCTCCTTCACCGTCCGACTCGTCGTCAGCGGTCCCGGAGTGAAGAGTAGTTTGTCCTTCGCCATGGCTCGTTACTTTACCGATTCCACCACAAATTTCATGAAACGCTCTTTCACCTCATGCGGCTTCACCGTCGGCCGTCCTAGGTTCTTCGGCGAACCCGCGCGTATCTTCACGTGCAGCAGTGCGGGACCACCCTTGCTCCGCAACTCTTTCACCGCCGCCCGCACATCCGCCGGATCATCCGCTGAGGTCGCGTAGCGATAATTCGCCGCCGCCGCGATCGCCGCAAAATCCACCAAACCCGACACCGTACGCTGCCCGCCCGTCGAATCATGCGACTCGTTGTCGAGAATGATATGGAGCAAGTTCTCAGGCTGATAATAGCCAA
>JAJNBN010000034.1 GCA_021156225.1 Verrucomicrobiota bacterium
ACCGCTTCTAATCTCACCCCATGCCGCGTAAGGATTCGGAAGAAAATAGCAGTAAGGGTCACGGTTTGAACGATGTCATCGGCATCGTGCTCATCGGCGTGGCCGCTTTGCTGTTCCTTTCCTTGTTCTCCCATCATCCGGATGATTTGAATAAGGTTCCGCCACCGGAGGCGATGCATAACTTGGTCGGCAAGATTGGTGCCTATCTGGCGAATGCCGCGTTCTTCGCTTTCGGTGCGGCAGCCTACCTCATTCCCTGCTTCCTTTTGCTATACGGAGTGGCGCAGTTCATCACATCCTTTGAGTATTTGAACCGTCGTTGGGGCTGGGCCATCGTGATGGTGATCGTCACCATGGAGGCGTTCCAGCTTTATGGTGGTCCGCTGGAGACATTGCGCCGGAGCCTTAATGCTCCGAGTGCTGGCGGAGCCTTGGGAGGGATCTTGCACGCCTTCCCCTTTTCCTATTTTGGCACTGCGGGCGCCACGATTATCATTCTTATCCTCTATTTCATCGGCCTCCTTTATCTGACCAATCACAGCTTTAGGGAAGTTCTGGCCCTGGCCCGCGAGATGAAGCCCAACTTCGCCGGTGCCGGTGCGGATGGTGCCTTGGCCACTGCTCGTCCGGACTTGAGTGAGAAGGAACTGGAGAAGAAAGCCCGCGAACTCGAGAAGCAGGCCAAGAAGCTGAAAGAAGAAGCCGCCCGCGAAGAGAAAGAAAAAGTCGCCCGTGTCGAAGGCGACGAGGCGGAAGCGCTGCCGAAAAAGGCCATGCTCGGTGCCGACATGCAACCCGTGCCGGAACCGACCGTGCGCGATCTCAGCATCCCTGTCGCCCGTCCCGAAGAAGCTGGCGCCACCAAGAAAGCCAAAGGCAAATCCACCGCTCCCGAAACTGCTCCCATGCACGTGGGCGACGTCATCCGCGCCACGGAGATCCCCGCCGCCACCACTGCGGACATCTTGGGCGGTAAGAACAAACCGAAAACGGAAGAATGGTCGCCCTCCAAAGGTGAACCCGTCATCGCCGAAGTCCGCTCCCTGGAAGTCGCCGAAGACAGTGCGGCTTCCCTCAAGCCCTTGCCCGAAGTGGACGAGCCACTGCCGATCATCAAGCCCAAGCCCGGTCCCAAGAAGAACAAGCCCATCACCGTCGCCTCCGTACCCCTGATCGGTAACTACCAGTTGCCGCCCATGGATTTCTTCCAGTATCCGGACCAGAACGTGAAGCCCACGGAGTCGAAGGAAGAGCTGATGGCGAACGCGCGCTTGATGCAGAACACGCTCGCGCAGTTCGGTATCGAGGTGCAGCTCGGCGACATCACGAAGGGCCCCACGATCACGCGTTACGAGTTGCATCCCGCACCGGGCGTGAAGCTGGAGAAGATCGCGGGGTTGAACAACAACATCGCTGCGGCCTTGAAGGCCGAGCGTATCAATATTTTGGCCCCTGTGCCCGGCAAGAGTTCTGTGGGTGTGGAAGTGCCGAACCTGGTGAAGACCAAGGTCATCATGCGCGACCTGCTAGAATCACCAGAGTGGAAGAACAGCAAGGCACGCATCCCGCTGGCGCTGGGCAAGGACGTGTACGGCAACCCGATCATCGCGGACCTCGCGGAGATGCCGCACTTGCTCATCGCCGGCAGTACCGGCTCCGGCAAATCCGTTTGCATCAACTCGATCGTCGGTTCCCTGCTTTACAAGTTCGGTCCTGATCAGGTGCGCTTCGTGATGATCGACCCGAAGGTCGTCGAGTTGCAGCAATACAATGTGCTGCCGCACTTGGTCGTACCTGTGGTGACTGATCCGAAAAAAGTGATCCTCGCCCTGCGTTGGGTGGTGAATGAGATGGAGAAGCGCTACCAGATCTTCGCGAAGGTCGGCGTGCGCAATATCAAGTCGTTCAACGAACGTCCGAAAGATAAGCCGAAGGCAGCACCTTCCAACGAGCTGGAACTGCCGCTAACCGCTAAGAAGGAACGCATTGAGGCCGGTGCGGATGGTTTCGCCGTGGAGCTGGATGAAGAGATCGTGGTGCCGCGTGAAGATGACATCATCATCCCGGAAAAGCTCAGTTACATCGTGGTGATCATCGACGAGCTCGCGGACCTCATGCTCGTGGCCCCGGCCGATGTTGAGATGGCCATCGCGCGTATCACGCAGATGGCGCGTGCGGCCGGCATCCATTGCATCGTCGCGACACAACGTCCTTCCGTGGACGTCATCACCGGTGTCATCAAGGCGAACATCCCCGCGCGTATCGCCTTCCAAGTGGCATCCCGCGTGGACTCGCGCACGATCTTGGATGCTATGGGTGCGCATAATCTGCTGGGCAAAGGCGACATGCTTTATCTGCCGCCCGGCTCCGCGAAGCTCATCCGTGCGCAAGGCGTACTCATCACGGATCATGAGATCCAGTGCGCCGTGGATTTCATCGCCAAGCAGGGCAAGCCAAGCTACGAGATGGAGATCCATCAGCAATTGCAGAAACCCGTGAGCAGCTCCGATGGCGGCTCCGGCGGTGGCGGTGGTGGTGCGGGCGATGAAGACGAAGACATCATCGAGCAATGCATCGAGGTCATCCGCAGCGAACAGAAAGCCAGCGTGTCCTTGTTGCAACGCCGCTTGCGCCTAGGCTACACCCGCGCGGCCCGCATCATGGATGAGCTGGAAAATCGCGGCATCGTCGGCCCGAGCAAAGGTGCCGAACCTCGGGATATCCTCATCGACCTGGACGGCGGTGGTGCGGACGGCGCAGGGCAGTAAGATTCAAGCAGACGACCAGTGGTGCCGTGGCCAAAGCGTTCCCAAGTTTCAGCAGAATGTGACCAGCTTCTCCTTCTCCCCAAGGGAGAAGGCCGGGATGAGGGGGAAGCAGACACACTAACGAACAGCGCCTCTGATTGTTAACCTGCGTGAAATGTTGCCTCTCTTCTTAATGAGGAGAGACGGGTTCCGCCCCAAGCGGAACCGGGTGAGGAGTGAGTCGAAGCACGGCGCGCGAAAATGACCGCTGTGCGTTACTTTGATAAGTGATTTTGTGGATACGTACCGTTGTGACATTTTGATCGTAGGTGGCGGCATCGCGGGCCTTTGGACCGCGAACCGGTTGCTGCAGGCTGGCTGGAATGTCTTGCTGCTGGAATCCGTTGCGCTCGGCGCCGTCCAGACCTTGGCCTCCCAAGGCATCATGCACAGTGGTGTGAAGTACGGCATCGATGGCAGCAACCGTGAGATCGCTCAACAGTTGAAGACGCTGCCACCGCGCTGGATGGATTGCCTGGCGGGCAAAGGCGAGCTGGACCTCAGCACCGTGAAGGTCCTCTCACCGGATCAATATCTCTGGTCGCGCGATCGCCTGGTCGGCGGCTTCACTTCCTCCATGGCCGGCAAAGCGATGCAAGGCGAAGTGGAAGACGTCCCCAAGGAACGTTGGCCGGAAGTGCTGAAAGCCAATCCCCCGAGCGGCTCCCTCTACGCGGTCAAGGAAGCGATCCTCGACATTCAATCCGTCGTCCAGAGTCTCGCCAAACCTTTGCGGGGCCGGGCCATCATCGGACAGATCACCAAGTTTCATACGAGCGATAAAGGTGTCGATGCCTTGGAAGTAAGTATCGCTGGCGGACAAATGATTCGTCTCGAAGCCGGCGCCTTTGTTTTCACCGCCGGTGAAGGCAACGAGCAAGCCGCCGTCGCTCTCGGCTTCGGCATGGAAGTCACGCAACGTCGTCCCTTGCGCATGGTGCTCGCGAAAGGTTTGCCTCAGCCTGTTTACGGCCACTGCGTCACCACCAGTCCCAAGCCGCGCGCGACCATCACCTCGCATCCGTACGAAGGCAAATGGGTCTGGTATCTCGGTGGCGAGATCGCCGAGAAAGGCGCGGCCATGAGCGATGCGGACACGCTCAAGCGTGCCAAGTCGGAGATGGAGAGCATCTTTCCTTCGCTTAACTGGAACGACGTGGAATGGGCGTGCTTCGCCGTGGATCGTGCCGAGCCGCGCGATCCAAAAAGCCAGTTGCCACCCGAGCCACGCCTGCTCGCGCGCGGAAACAGCATCATCGCATGGCCCACCAAGCTCGTGTACGCGCCTCTGCTCGCGGACCAAGTCATGAAGTCCTTGCCTGCTCTGGGACTTCAGCCAACGGCACCAGGAGATTTCTCCCAGCTTCCCGCTGCAGAAGTGGGCCAACTGCCCTGGCAACAATCCTTGCAGTGGATCCGGCTATGAACACCGTGCCTCAGCGTCAATTCGGTAAGCTCGACTTGCGCGGCAGCGTCATCGGCCTCGGCACCGTGAAATGGGGACGCAATCAAAAGGTGAAGTATGCGCCCTTTGAACTTCCTTCCGATGAAGCGCTCGTTCAATTGCTGGACACCGCCGAATCCCTCGGCATCAACGTCATCGATACCGCGCCGGCGTATGGCATCTCCGAGGAGCGCGTGGGCAAGTTGTTGCAAGGACGGCGCGAGCGGTTCCTATTGATGAGCAAAGTGGGCGAGGAATTCGTGAACGGTGAATCGCACTACGAATTCAGCGCCGCAGGAGTGGAGCGCAGCATCACCCGCAGCTTGCAGCGTCTGCACACGGATCGCTTGGACCTCGTTATGCTGCATTGCGCACCCGATGACCTGAGCGCCATCACCGGCTCTCCGGCCTTGGAGACGCTGGCGAAATTGAAAGCGAAAGGCCTGCTCCGTTACTACGGTGTTTCCTCCATGACCCTCGAAGGCGGGATGAAAGCCGTGGAACTGAGTGATGCCGTGATGGTCGCCTGGAATTTTGAGTATCGCGCCCAGGAAGAAGTCCTCCGCGCTGCCGGACGCCAAGGCAAAGCTGCCTTGCTCAAACGCGCTCTATTATCCGGCAACCTGCACCAGCCGAGTACGGGAAAAAATCTGGTGGAGACCTGCGTGCATGCCGCGTTGGATTTACCGGAAGTCTCCTCGCTCGTCGCTGGGACGATCAATGTCACCCACCTGCGCGAGAACGCCGCCGCCGCCATGAACTGGTCACGCGGCGGCTAGCTCGGCTTGCTGCTTATCTGCGCCGGTTTTGCTCCGCACTTTTTCTTCCGTCCTTCCTTGGGCGAATTTCTTAAAAAATTCCCGCACTACTTTTAATATCGGATGGTTCGAGCGTTGTTTTTGGAAAATGGCGGCGATCGGCCGGATCACCCTGATCTGCTCCGGGAAAATCTCCACCAGTTCGCCCGTGGCGAGCGCGTCCCTCACCGTCGCTTCCGGAAGCCACGTGAAGCCATTGGTCGCCCGCACTGCTTTTACCACCGTATCCGGATGCTCAAACTGCAACGTGGGCACGGTGTGATAGTCTAATTCCTGCAAAGCCCGCTGCACGAGCTGCTCGGTGGCCGGATCGGGGGTGTAAGCCACGAACGATTGTCTCGTCGTGCTCAGCGGTTTGCCCCGCATGCCCGAGGTCGGTGAGGCGACGAGGCGCAAAGATTCTTCCGCCACGATCACCGTCTCAAAGCGGTCATCCTTCCGCGGACACGCGACCAAGGCGAAATCAGCCACGTTTCCCGCGACATCCGCATAAATCCGGCTCGCCGTTTGATAGGCAGCTTGCAGGCGTATCTGGGGATGCTGCGTTTGCAATTCCGTCATCAGCCGCGGCAGCCATTCCACGCCGAGATTGGCCGTGGTCACCACTTGCAGATCACCGCCCACTTGCTGCTCCAGCGCCACCATCCGGACCTTCAAATCCTCGATGGCCTGCAACATCTCCTGCGCCGTCTGTCGCAACGCCTCGCCTGCAGGAGTAAGGCGGAACCGGCGGCGGCTGCGCTCCACGAGTTGTGCGGAAAACTCCTCCTCCAGCCCGCCGATCTGCTGGCTTACGGCTGGTTGCGTGATGCCGTTGCGGCTCGCCGTCTCGCTGAAACTGCCGCTCTCGGCCAGGTCCACAAACACTTTTAAACTGGTGATGCGCATGTTCATTCCCGTGCTCAAGGGCACAGTTCCTACCATCCTTTGACCGGGCTGATGTTGGAGACTCACGCAGAATCTGAGGAAAGAAACAGACGCAGAATGTTCCGTCGAGAGAACTGGAGAAACTATTTCGACCGTGCTTCCAAGAAAGTCTTCAACTCCTGCGCCGCCTTGCCGCCAAAGCCCGGCACCTCCGCCAGTTGCTCTACGGTAGCCATGCGCAAGCGCTGCACCGAACCGAACTTCTTGAGCAACGCCGACTTGCGCGCCTGCCCGATGCCTGGGAACTCATCCAAAATGCTCTCAGAGATCTTCTTGATGCGCAGCTGCGCGTTGTAAGTGTTCGCAAACCGGTGCGACTCATCCCGCACCCGCTGCAACAGCTTCAAAGCCCCCGTATCATGACTCAACCGCAGCGGCTCCGATTCACCTGGCCGATAAATCTCCTCATACTCCTTCGCGAGGCCAATGATGGGAATGCTCTGCAAACCCAGCTTCGCCAGTTCCTCACACGCCGCATTGAGCTGTCCCTTGCCACCGTCGATCAGGATGAGGTCCGGCAGCTTCGCCTTGGCCGGCGGCTTTGGCACCCAAGGCGCATTCATTTCCTCAGAAGGCTCCATCGTCGGATGGTCTGACTCCACCGGCTCACTTTCCGCATCACCGCCGGGTGATGGCAACGGCATCAGCACCGGTGGTGGCTGACCGGGTGAACGTATCGCCGCCGCATCCTGATTCTTCTTCGGCCGCTTGCCCTGCCACGCATCGCTTACATCATCCACTGCGCGTTGCAGCTCATCCTTGCTCGCGCCACCGCCCGTATCCGGTGTCTTTTCTTCCGCAGGCAACGCCTCGCCTTTGATCTCCTTGATCAGCCGCGCATAGCGCCGATGGATCGTCTCCGCCATGCACGCGAAGTCGTTCTGCTCCGTCACCGTCTTCATCTTGAAACGCCGATAATTCGAGCGATCCGGCCGCCCGTGCCAGAAGCTCACCATGGAGGACACCATGAACGTGCCGCTGATGTTCGAGATGTCGTAGCCCTCGATCCGCTCCGGCGCCTTCGCCAGCCCCAGCAGGCGCCCCAGCTCGCGCATATCCGCCTCCGGATTGATCGCCACCGGCAGTTTGTACGGAATGCGCTCGAACTTCTCCGTCTTCTGCGTCGTGCGTTTCAGATCGGTGAGCAAGTCACGCAACTGCGCCGCCTTCTCGAAATCCAGCTTCGCCGCTGCCGCCTTCATCTCCACATCCAGTTGCCCCACCATCTCGTCGCACTGGCCATCCAGGAAATCGCAACCGGCCACCACTTGCAGCAGATACTGCTCCCGCGTCACGTTGCCGATGCAGGGTGCGGTGCAGACCTTCAGATGTGCGTAGAGACAATGTTTGTAATCCGCCTCGGTCGGCGTGAGCGGACGGCACCCGCGCAGATTAAACTTCTGCCGCACCAGATGCAGCGTGCGCCGCAATGCCCCCGAGTCCGGGAACGGCCCGAAATAACGCGCGCCGTCATCATGCTTTTGGCGCGTGAGCGTGAAGCGCGGGATGGGATCGTTCAGGTTCACCTTCAGCATGATGAACCGCTTGTCATCGCGGAAGCTGATGTTGTAACGCGGATGAAATTCCTTGATGAGCTTGCTCTCCAGCAGCAACGCCTCCGGCTCGCTCTTCACCGTGTGCGTGTCGAAATCATGGATGGCATCCACCAGTGCATTGAACTTCAAGTCCCAGCCCATGCGCCGCGAGGGATGAAAATACTGGCTCACGCGCTTGCGCAGATCGCGCGCCTTGCCCACATAGATCACCGTGCCGAAACGGTCCTTCATCAGGTAAACCCCCGGTTTATGGGTTACCTGGCTCAGCTTGTTGCGTATGTGATCCGTGACGGGCACACGAATAGTTTACCGGATATGGTCTGATGTGCAAATGGAGGAATGGTCCATATAGCTTTCGTTGTTTAAAGGTCTGCGAACGATTTCAGATGACACCGCATTCCCGCCCCAGTTAGATACGAGCACATCACCTATGAAATCTCTCTGGTCCCGGCGTCATTTTTTGGTGGGCTTGGCATCTGGCACAGCCGCGCTGGCGGCTGGTTGCAAAACGGCTTCATCACCCAAGGCCTCAAGCCCCAAGACCGAAGTCACCATCGTCGGTGAAGAATTTCACCTCAACGGCCAGCCGACTTTCAAGGGGCGTTCGTGGAAGGGGCACAAGATCCAGGGGCTCCTGCCGAATTCGCGCATGGTCCAAGCCACCTTCGATGACTTGAATCCCGAGACTGCCTCGCAATGGGCCTACTCAGATACCAAAAAGTGGGATGCCGAGCGCAATGTGAACGAGTTCATTACCGCCATGCCCATGTGGCGGGCGCATGGTTTGCTCGCCATCACCGTGAATTTTCAGGGCGGCTCGCCTTACGGCTACTCCAACGCACAACCATGGGAGAACTCTGCTTTCGCACCCGATGGTTCCTTGCGTGCTCCGTTCCTGGGCCGCATGGAACGCATCATCAACCGCGCTGATGACCTCGGCATGGCCGTGATCCTGGGTTATTTCTATTTCGGCCAGGATCAGCGGCAGGTGGATGAGGCCGCCGTCATCCGGGCCGTGGACAATGCCACCGATTGGGTGCTCCAGAAAGGCTGGCGCAATGTCATCATCGAGGTGAACAACGAGTGCAACGTCAACAAATACGACCACGCCATCCTCAAGCCCGACCGGGTGCATGAACTCATCGAGCGGGTGAAGGCGCGGCAACGGAATGGCCGCCGCCTGCTGGTGAGCACTTCGTATGGCGGCGGGGCGATACCGCGTGAGAATGTCGTCCGCGCTTCGGACTTTCTGCTGCTGCATGGGAATGGTGTGAAAGACCCAAAGCGCATCAGCGAGATGGTCGCGCAGACGCGCAAGGTGAAGGGTTATCGTCCCATGCCCATTGTGTTCAATGAGGACGATCACTTCGATTTTGACCAGCCTATGAATAATTTCGTCGCCGCCACAGAGGCTTATGCGTCTTGGGGTTTCTTCGATTACCGGATGAAAGACGAAGGGTTTGATGAAGGTTACCAAAGCGTGCCGGTGAATTGGGGCCTCAGCAGCGCACGCAAGCGCGGGTTCTTCAAGCTGCTGAAAGAGATGACGGGCGGTTGAGATGAAACTTTCCGTGCATCTTTACTCGCCCGCCTTCCGCCGATAGACTCAATCCATGCGAACGCCGTATTCGGTTTGCGGACACTGGGCGGGGGAGTATGACGAGGCCGGGGTGGAAGCCTGGGCCGCGAATCTTCGCAGCCAGTTGGAGACGCCTCAGGTGACCCTTGGGCTGGTCTTCATGACGCCGCAATTTTTCCCTCATGCCGCGCAGGTGCTGGAGACCTTGCGCCTGCATGCGCGCGTGCCGCTGCTGGTCGGTTGCTCCAGCGAGAGCTTGGTGTGCGGTCGCCGTGAGATTGAGGAAAAGCCGGGTCTGGTGCTGGGACTTTATTACCTGCCGGGCGCGAAACTGACGGCCAAGCATTTCACGCAAACTCAAGTGGACAGTTGCACGGACCGGTCTTACTGGCATGAGGAGATGGGCGTGACCCGGGAACAAACCAATGGGTGGTTGGTCTTCGCCGATCCTTTCAATCTGGATGCCGAGAACTGGCTCAAGCAATGGAATGCGGCCTACGCGCCCGTGCCCGTCATCGGCGGTCTGGCGAGCGGCGTGTATCAGGAGCGCAACACGCAGGTGTATCTGAATGGTGATGTTTTCGAAGAAGGTGGTGTGGCTGTCTCCGTGAGCGGGGATGTGGAGATCGCCGGGGTCATCTCGCAAGGCTGCACGCCCATAGGGGAGACATGGACCATCACGCGCACGGATGGCAATCTGATCTTCGAGATCGGCAACCGGCCCGCCTACTCCATCCTCACGGAGACGTTTGAGAAACTGCCGGACGATGAGAAATCGAAACTGCGTGGCAATCTCTTCGTGGGGCTCGTGATCAACGAGTATCTGGAAGAGTTTCATCGTGGCGATTTCCTCATCCGCAATCTGGTGGGTGGTGATCCGGGCAAGGGCGTACTGGTGGTGGCGGCTTATCCACGCGCGGGCCAGACGATCCAGTTCCAACGGCGTGACGCGGCTGCGGCGACTGAGGACATGACCGCGCTGCTGGAGCGGGTGAAGACGAATCTAAAGGGGCGCACCATCTACGGCGGTTCACTGCATTGCTGCAATGGCCGTGGCACGGGCCTCTTCGGTGAACCGAATCATGATGCCATGCTGATCCAGCGGGAGCTGGGGTCCATCGCGCTCACGGGGTTCTTCTGCAATGGGGAGATCGGACCCATCGGTGACAAGAATTTCCTGCACGGTTACACGGCGTCCCTCGCACTCTTTGTGAGCCGCGAACCAAAAGGAGCGCAGTCATGAGCGAGACCGTAGCAACTACTACATCGCCGACTTTGGTTCATCGGCCACGCTCGTTTTTTGAGCCGTTGAATATCGGAGAAATGTTCAGCAAGCCGCAGCCTTTGCAGGTGGAGATCGGCGCGGGCGATGGCTCCTTCCTCATCAAGTACACCTCGCTGCATCCGGAGTATAATTTCCTGGGCGTGGAGCGCTTGCTGGGACGCTTGCGGAAGATTGATCGCAAAGGGCAACGGCAGGGCTTGCAGAATCTGCGCGGGCTGCGCATCGAGGCGGCTTATTTCGTGGAGTATCTGCTGCCTGCGGATTCCACGGACATCATCCATATCTATTTTCCCGATCCGTGGCCGAAAAAGAAGCATCGCAAGAACCGGCTGGTGAACGAGCGGTTCACGGAGCTGGCGCATCGCGTGCTGAAGGACCGGGGCATTGTCTATCTGCGCACGGATGACGCGGATTATCACGAGCAGATGGTGACGGTGTTTGATGCCAACCCGAGGTTTGAACGCATCGAGACGCCAGAGGAATTGAGCGCGGTGAAGACGGATTTCGAACGGGGGTTCAATGCCGAGGGAATCCCGACGCGGTATGCGGCTTACCGGAGGAGGTGAATTTGGACCGCGGGACTGTGTCCCGCAGGACCTTGAAAGAACACCGTTGTCGGCAAAGTATCCACCTCGTTGACGGAAATTTTGTCCCTGCTGTTTGCTCAGGAGTGTTCCTGCGGGACACAGTCCCCCGCTCCAAGAAACGATCAGACGTCGATGATGGGTCCGCCTTTGTCGTCGTCTTTGGGGCGTTGCTGCTGGTTGCGGTTCGTGCTGGCCTTGGCTTTGACGCTGGTTTTCCCGGTGCCGGTGAGCGCATTCAGGATCATGCTCATGATGCTGATGACCAGGGCGCCAAAAAAGGCTGCCCAAAAACCAGCGACGTGGAAGCCATCCACAAGATAACCCACGAGGTAGAGCAGGCCGGCGTTGATGACCAGCAGGAACAGGCCCAGGGTGAGGAGCAAGAGTGGCAGGGAAAGCAGCAAGAGAATGGGCCGCGCGATGGCGTTCAACACACCCAACAGCAGCGAGGCTACCACGAGGTCGCCAACGCCATCATAACCAATGCCCCTGATGACGTGCGCCGCCACCAGCACGGCAACCGTCGTATTTATCCAGCGTATGAAAAAGTCTTTCACAGTTCGTTCCGCTTAGCGTAGCACAGGAAAGGTGGGATTGCCGAAGGAAAAGTTAACGCACTTAAACGGGCCAAAATTCCAGTTGCCAGAAATGCCCGCTGATGGCTGGCTGGAGATATTGGACTGGATGGCGTAGAACTGGTCATGGCCCTCGAAGAGGAATTCGGCATCGAGTTTTCGGATGCGGATGCTGAGCGCATGCAGACTCCGCGTAACGTGATCGACCATATCATGCGGATGGTGTATGGCGGCCAGAAACGGTGCACTTCGCGGGCCATTCCTGGCCGCATTTGGAGTATCCCAAAGCGGTTAACTGGCTTCGTGCCGTGGTGTTTCTATCCACCATGATCGCGTGTATCGCGGCTGGTGGTTACTTCCATCTTTTCGCCGGTTGCCTGATGTTTTTCTTATCATTTCCGATCGCCATCCGGGTGGACGATTGGCTCACGGGAAAGTTCGAACATCGTCGGGTGATCCTGCCCGAAAAGCTCGTGACCATCGCCAACTTAATCGATGCCGTGGTCCCGCAGGAATGGACGAAAGCTCAAGGAATGATCAGTGAGTGGGATCGCGAACGGGTCGCTAAAAAAATGAAGGAGATCGTGATCGACCAACTGTGCACCGGTGAAGAGCAGTATCACGAAGATGCGCGGTTTATTGAGGACTTCGGGGGGGGTGAAAAACCGGGCGGAGATTTCTCTCCTCCAATTCCGGCGTTGTCATCATCACGTTCCACCGCCGCCGGATATCTTTCAACGTGCAGCTGCGATGCTGGTGAAATATTGAATCGCCGCTCAGGATTCAAAAGC
>JAJNBN010000537.1 GCA_021156225.1 Verrucomicrobiota bacterium
TAATCCAGAAGTTTTATCGCCTCGCAGTGACAGGGGAGGAACGCTGTTAGGCCGGGAGAGGGACCAGAGCGACGGGATTAGCGATCCCGGAGGAAAGTTCGTTTGCTTCCGAATGGTGGACGATCTCCTGGAACATGGCGGTTTGCTCAGGGGTCAGCTCGGCCGCGGCCACGTATTTCTTCAGGTAAGCCAGATAGAGGGGCCACTTTTCCCCGGCGAAATCCGGGGCGCGGGATGCCAGCAGCATCACCGCCTGAACCGTCTGGCTCTGATGGTGGAGGGCCTCAGCTTCATGCAGGATGGGCAGGGTGGCGGAGGGAACGAGGGCCCGTAACTGGCTGGCGGCGGCCTGAACCTCCTGCCAGCGTCCCAAGGCGCGGGAAAGGCGCAACCAAAGCCAAAGCCCCTGCTTGGTGGATAGTGCGCGACTGGGAAGTTTTTGGAATTCAAGGTCTGCCTCTTCCAAATTACCCAGTGCCATCCAACCTTCTATCGATTCGTATGCCCGCTTCATAGCCCGTCAGCCGACCAGAATAAGCCAATTTCGCTCCTCCGCAAAATAGCAGCTTATGTTCCAATGGCAGAAGAAAGAGGAGAAAGGCGGATTTTGGCCTCAAATATTGACCAAAAAATATTCAGTCGATAATTGGCAGGGGTTTTAAAGACTTATTTCAGGGCACGGATGTCAATATAATGGACAGACTGAGCCGCTACGAAGTTGAACAAAAAAAGTAAAATTTTTTAAAGTTTTTGAGAACAGGCGGCCGCGTCTTTCCTGGAACGGTTGAATTTTGCGTTGCGGGAGAGGCGGGTCGTTGGAACCTTGGATGCATGCCACTGGAAGAGATTGATGCCATTGACATGATCACGCAGCGCGGGGCAGATGGGCGCTTCGGGCTGATCATCACGGATGAGGGCGTGACCACCGAGCCGGCCGAGCGGCTGGCGCTCTTGCAACGGAAATTGCTCACCTATCGCGAGGCGGTGGTGCAGGGGCAGCTCGCGGATGCCTGCCCGGGGGCGCTCCCGGGAGATTTCTTTGTGCAGGTGGTGTGTGAGTTGCAGCCCACGCGGGAGATGCAGAACATCACCCACCTGGTGACGAAAACGGAACCGCCCATCGAGATACCAGTAGTGTTCTCGGAGTTCCCGGAGAGTTCGTGGAGCCAGGAGAAAATGGAGGAGCCCGCTGCGGAGCCGATGTTAAGCGAGGAGATGCAGGAGGCGGTGGTGGCGGTGTTCAAGGCGGCGGCACAATGGCTGGCGGATGATCAATTGCCGCTGTTCGTGTATTGGCACGAGGGGGATGAGCAGAAGCTGACGAAGATCGAGGAGGCGAAGAATCAAGAGGAGGTCATCGCGCGGGTGATGGCGTGGGCGCGCAAGCTGGGGAACGAGGCGCATCTGTGCATCCAGCTCAGCACGGTGAAGACGGGCGAGGGGTTGCTGCCGGCAGATGCGGTGATCGCGATGTGTTGCGAGCGTGGCGAACTGGAGGGGTTCGTGCTGACGCAGGAGATCGGGATGGATGCGCGCACGGGGAACCTAGAGTTGCGGGGGGAGATAAAGTTTGTGGAGGCGTGTGAGAATTTTTTTCCGGTGGATTAGAAAAGTTTCGGGTTTGCGGTTTCTGGTTTCGGGTTGGAAAAGCGAAAGGGCCAGCATCGTTGCTGGCCCTCTCGGGGTGATGAAATGAACAGGTTACTTCACTTCTTCTTGCCGCCGAAAAGTTCGAGGAACTTCGCGGAGGAGCGGGGGAACTCGTAAGCGCCTTTTTCACCGGGAGAGATTTGATGATGGCCGTCGGGCGGTTCGCAGTTGAAGTCGAAGTAGCAGTGGAACGCGACGTTGTTCTGCGGATCTTGGATGAAGCGGTGCATTTGCTCGACGAAGTGGGGGTTGTCGGTCCCGCCGTGGCCGGTCGGGCGTTTCTTCACACCCCATTCGCAGATGGCGAGGGGACGCTTTTGTTCCTTGGCGAATTTGCTCCAGAAGGCGAGGCCGTGATCACCACCGTAGATCTCCTTCTCCCAGACCTTGCGCTGGCGGGCTTCGATTTCCGCGACACTTGTGCCATCGGGCCAGGCGTAGCTGCCTTCCTGCCAGGACTCGTCATAGACATCGAGGCCGATGTAGTCCACGAACTCAGCTCCGGGCCAGGCTTTCTCGGAGGGGAACTGCTCGAGGCGCAGGGTGGGGTTCCAGCAGAATTTCAGGTTCTCGGTGCCGGGCACGGCGCGCATGGTCTTCACGATCTGACGCCAGTATTCGGCGAAGGCGGCTTCCTTGCCCTTGGCCATCCACGGATACCAGTTGCCGTTGAATTCCCAGCCGGGGCGCAGAATGGTATCGGCGAGTTTGTGCTTAACGAGATTCTCGGCGAGGGTTTTGTAGTAGTCATTGTAGGCACCGGCGGCGCCTTTCTCGAGCGAGACGGGTTGGCCGACGCCATGATCGCCCTTGGTCGGACCGCTGCCGTCATTGGGGCCGGTGAGCATAGGGACGGAAAAGATGAAACGCCGTCCGGGCTGGGCGTGAACCCACTTGGACCATTTCTCCAGCCACCACACGGGCCAGGCGACATTGCTCCACGCTTCCCAACCGATGAAGTCCTCGCCCCAGACGGGGCGACCGAGCCATTGGCTGAAGGCCTCGACTTTTTCGGTTTCGTTCACGCCGCGATAGACGCCGATAGGGATGGGAGCGGCAGGGGTGTTGGTTTTGATGGTGTCGGCGGCGGGGGCGGAGATGATGGCGGAGAAGAGAACTGTGATGGCGCAAAGGAGAGCGGGGGATTTCATCGCTGGAACTAGTTTTTACGAATTTGGATCAAGCGTTACCAAGGCGAGAGTGTGGAGGGGGCTGGCGGGAGGCACAACTAAGAAAGGTGGGTTACACCCACAGGCCAATAGGGGAAACATCCATTGGTTTGTCAAAGCGTTACGCTTGACCGAGGGGAGGGCGGACGGGATGCTATGACACATTCCCGTGGCGATGAGTTGTTTGGCGCAGTGTGGACGGGGTGGGATTCAGAAAGGAAGAACGAGGTGCAGAAGTGGTGAAATGTGCTGAGCCTAAAATGAAAGAAAAACACAAGGTTAGGGACTGACCCATTTATGCAAACAGGTGGTTTTAAATTTTGGGCCTCAATGGCGATTAACGCGGTGCTGTTAATCCTTTTGGTCGCGTCGCTGAAGTCAAAACGCGACAGCACCCCGATATTCCCGGCGGAAGTCGACAATAAGAGTGCCGCTAACTCTTCTCAGACGGCAGCCAAGGCTGCGGCCATGAAAAAGGAAAAGGTGACGGTGACGAACGTCGTTCATGAGTCGTTCACTTGGTCGGACTTGGAGTCTCCAGACTACCACGAATACATACGG
>JAJNBN010000538.1 GCA_021156225.1 Verrucomicrobiota bacterium
AGGGAAGCGCGCCAGACGACACCAGTTCATCCACATTCAAAGGCATCCGCTTGTTCTGCGCCTGAAAACTCTCGATCGCATTCTGGATCGGCTTCAACTCCGGCTCCACCTCGCCAGCAACAGGGGGAGGCTGGGTTGAAGTCGTCGCAGGTGCTGCGGCAGTCGTAGGAGCTGGAACCGCTTCAACAGGAGGTGCGGGCACGGGCGCCGGAGCTTTTGGCACTTCCGGCTCAGAATCGGAACAGCCCACCATCATCACCACTCCTAAACACAATATATATCCAGAAAATTTCATACTCTATTTCCGTTTTTCTTACCCGATCAATCCTTCGCCCTGATGGTCCATTCCCCTTTCGGGAGTGCCAATGTTCCGCTCACACCCACAGTGGACAGCGGGGGCTTTGTCTCCGCATGCCCGTCAGCATACAGATAGTTGAACATGCTGTTATGGTAAGACCCGGTCACAATGCCAGGGTAAGTTTTGGACATGTTGGTATCTGTCGTTTGCAGGTGGGCATCCGCACGATGGATTGCAGAAAAAACCCGGCTGCCAGCCAAGTTTTCAAAGTTGGCCTGCTCCGTGATCCAGATCGTGTCTGTGGGCGCCTGGATGGTAGCCGTTCTGACCGCTGCTTGCGCTTCAAAATTGAATTTAAACCGCCCATCATTTGTCATGGTTGAAAATGGCGGCACCACCACTCCCCAAGTAGCCACTGCAGCGTTCCAGTTTGGATAAAAATCCGTGAAATCCCAATACAGGCCCATGCCGGTATCACTGCTTGGGTTCGGCGGCCAGTTGGTCTGCTGCATGTTGAACAACGTGGTAGAATAGGTCCGGCGTTGAGAATTGTCCCAGCCATTATCGCCAGGAGGCCCATTTTTTAGTGGAATGGTATCGGAAGGGCATAGCAATGACTTTGGCGTTTTCCCTTGAACCGCTGCACCGTTTGCCATCTCAGTTCCGTACATTGGCAGTTGCCCGCCCAGACCTTTATCCAGCATCTCATCCCAACTATACTGCTTATCTCCATTCCATTGAAACTTGGCCGCCGATTGCGGGTATTTTTCCGCCCAAGTGCCTGTATAAATCGCCGTCGCTGACCCGATCTGCTTCATGTTATTCAGGCACTTGGTCGTCATCGCCCTTTGCTTGGCCTTCGCCAATGCCGGCAACAACATACCGGCCAAAATCGCGATGATAGCAATGACCACCAGCAACTCGATCAACGTGAACGCTTTGCTCCTCATTTGCTCGGACCTAAAATAACGCATACTGGTAAAAGATAGAGTTCTCCAGCCCAATACGGCGGCTGCTTGCTGTGTTAGCCTTCAACTAACGCCAATCATCTGCCATCGTCAAGATTCCTAATATAGGCAAAAAAACCCTGTCCAAATCTTCTTTCAAGGGACTACTCGGCTCGAAATACACTCCCAACCGTCGTCTTTCCTCGCCAAAACCCCCTGCACCCGTTAAACCCCTCCCCAATGGCTATCGAACTGCCCAAACCCGACGTTATCCTGACTCATGAAAGCGATCTGGACGGACTCACCTCCGGCCTGATCCTCAGTCGTTTGGCGGAACACCTCTACGGCACCAAAATCAAACTCGAAGCCCATCACAACAACTTCTGGAAACAGCGCAGCATGTCGGAAAAGGCCGCTTGGGTCAGCGATTTCACCTTCGAAACGCGCTTCGACAAGCCCAACTGGCTCATCTTGGACCATCACATCACCGATGCCCCGGCCAAGCACGCCAAGCTCATCCACGACAAAACCAAGTCCGCCGGCCTCCTTTGCTACGAACTGGCCTCTGAACACGGTCTTGGCTCCCCTGCCTTGGAACGGCTTGTTTACTTGAACAACATCGCCGATCTTTTCTTGGAAGATGCGCCCGATTTCGTTCTGGCCCAAGACTATGCGAATCTGGTGAAGACCTACGGCTTCTGGAATCTCCATGAGGTCATCGGCGGCCGCCTGGAAAACCTGCTGGACCACCCTTTGCTCGAAGTCATGGCCGTGAAACGTCGTATCGAGGACCCCCTCGGCTTCGATTGGAGTCGGAACAATGTCGTTCCCTTGAGCGATAAGGTCGGCTGGGTAAACACGGTCGTGGGCAATGTGAACCTTATCGTCCACCGCCTCCTCGACGAAAAAGCCACCCCCTATCCCGTCCTTGCCACCATCTTCCGCCGTTCCAGTGGTGTCGTCATGGTCAGCTTCCGTAGCAAGAACGGCGAAGCCCTCGCCATGGCGCAACTCTTCCAAGGCGGCGGTCATCCAAACGCTTCCGGTGCCACCCTGCCCAAGTCCGTCAATAACATCCCTGACGCCGTGATCTACATGAAGAAGATGCTGAGCCCCACCCCCGCGCCAAAAGCTACGGCCAGCGGAGACCTCAACAGCCTCGCCTCGGTGCTGGATGGCTTGAAGCTGGATTAAGTTTAGAACCCACGGTCCGGCGGTCCTCCACCAGGGGGACGTCCATTGCCCGGCCCTCCACCCGGTGACCCACCAAAACCACCTTGTCCACCCGGTCCGCCTGCTCCCCTTGGTCCGCCTTGACCTCCCGGCCCTCCGGGCCCTTTGCCACCACCCGGTCCTCCAGGCCCCTTGCCACCTCCGGGTCCACCACCACCGCCTGGCGGTCCTTTACGAAACCCGGCATCCGGCGTCCCTTTCCAATACCGTGAGAATTGGGGAAATTCCTCGGTGATATAATAGTGGAAGATGCCTTCGGGATACTCCGGCGTGGGCCCGATTCGTCCATTGCACTCATCCAGATCACCCGCCCCTTTCACATATTCATAATCCGCCGTGAACTTGCCATCATACTTGCCGCCAGGCCCACCCGTGCGCATCCCCTGCTTCACGCGATAGCTTGAGGTCAATTTTTTGATCGGGCTGTTCGTATCCTTCGGATCAGTATGTCCGTAGTTCGTGTAGATGGGGAAACCATCCGCAGCGTAGCCCACCAGGGTCATCTTGTTCGTGGTGCCGCCCAGCTTCTGGATCAAACCGACGGGCAATCCGTGATAATGATAGGCACCCGTCGGCTGCACATGCGCATTATGCGTGTCCATGCCCAGATTGATGAATCCGGACATCGCCTCATAGTTCCAGTCGCGATCACCATTCCAGAACTCAGCCGTCCCCGGCTCAAACGGCACACCGTTCAAGGCGATGCCGAAAAAGGCCGCCCGGCTGGAGGAAAGGCTGGGTGCGGCCTGCGGTTTCGCCGGCACTTTGAAAGTATACGTTTGCGCCCTGATGGTGCTGGGGTTGCCCCGATTAGGGAACTGGCCCGGCAGATGATCGGGCAATCCGTTCGCCCGGATCACCCGGTTCGTTCCCTCCACCTTGATGCTCACCATGG
>JAJNBN010000539.1 GCA_021156225.1 Verrucomicrobiota bacterium
AAGGGAATGGGCATACGACCCGATCACCCTGCCCAATTCGCTTATGTCCAGTGGTGCACTAGCCACCGGATTGCACGCACCGAGCGTCGCCGACGCAAAAATGAGCAGAGTACGAGAAAGCATGCTGGTGAATCGGTTGAGGCAGCCTGGTGGCACGGCCAAAACGGGCAAGGAAGGTAAGTGAAGGACCGGCCGAACTCGTCGCTGTGCAAGGGTGCCCCCTAAGGCGCCCGGGCCGCACCGCCCTGTCGCATTCAGGCTGTAAGAGCGATGACCGCCATGAGAACTGTTGCGCAGGAGCAGGTTGCCAAATCAATCCAGTCCATCGGCATTCGACGCGTCTCCGTCCAGTGGAGCTTTGCATCAGTGCTGACCGATTCGCCGGAGTCACAGAAGGGGGATTTGGCGGGCGGCTCCTGCCTAGCTCAGTGCGTGGTATTGGAAACACACTGCTGTGCTTCTGCAACTTGCCCGCCCGAAGCGTTGCTGGCCAGTCGCCCTCGCCAGGTACGCCGTTCCAGCTACCGCGAAGATGCTGGACGCCGTCCTGGCGGCTGATTGAGTCGCCTCGCGAGATGATGCGAAGAAATCAAAGGACAACGCCCAGCCGGGCGTCGCTCAGCAAGAAACAAGAAACGTCAGATGATATTCACTTCGAGGTTGGCGCTTTCATTCATCCTTTTGACTGCGGCGGTTTTGGCCCAGACCGGCTCTCGCGCGAAAACGAGTAACCCGCCGGATGAGCCCGGAAAGGCTCCCGAGGTGACCTGTGCGGGAGTGGCCGTTTTCTCAGCGGGTGGTGGACCAGAGGTGCACGTCCTACGCCGAGGCATGTTGGACCAGCGCAACCCATTGGCACCCTCAACGAACGTACCGCCTGCGACTGTTCTTGAGGTCACAATCAGGGGAAAGTTAGCGGCTGCCTATGGCCCTACTTTTCAGGAGATGCGCCGAGCAGGACCACCAGAGGAACTCGAACGCCAGCTCGGCAACCCGATTCGCTGGGGGCCAAACTTGGCCGAACTGCCGCACGATATTGTGATTCTGGGGGATAATAGAGAGGTTATCGCCAACCTCCGCTACCTGAAATGTCTACCGAGCCGAAAGCAATTGCCGGTCCCCGAAGAACGCGCGAGTTCGAAGCCCAGAGTGGCACCATCGGCGAAGGAGCAAGGCCCTGCTTTTCAGCTCCCACGAGGCGCGCTCGAATAAGTGAGACCAGCCAATGTTCCCTCCAGCCCCTTCGAGCCGTGCCCTTTCGGTCCACCAACAACACTGGCGAGACCTCGACCGCCACAAAGGCCGCCCACGGAGACTCAGGAGCCCGTCATAGTGTTAAGCCGCCGGGGTTGAGGAAAGGCGCGCCGCTGACACTGATGCCGGCTGTGAACGCGTTGCGAATATGACTGCGCGTTAGGCACGTTTTGTAAGCGCTCGTTAGGCCCGCTCATCGCAATCTCTAGCTGGAGATTGGAGGGGGATTTCATGCGGGTTCTTCGCGCACTCTCGATCGTCGCAGCTATCTACATGACGCACAGCGCGTTTGCTTGCGAAGTGATGCACAAGCCTTACGAAGCGGCGACCGAGCCCAAGATTATTGCTTTGTTGAACGAGCCGGTTCTCTTGAACACCGAGGACCTCAGTCAGCTGGAGAGGCTGCAGGAAAAACCCATTGCTTTATCCGACGAACCGGTTCTGTTGAATCGTGCGGATCTGAACCAGAGTGAAGTCCGTGATTCAGCGGAAGAGGGTCTGCCCGGCGCAGTCGGTGCGTTAGAGCTACCCCGTTTGCAGGTCGTTATGGACGATGAAGGCATCCTGCTGCTGGACGTTGAATACACCGGAAGCAATAGCACCGACGTAAGCGCTGCGTCGGTTGACTCGGACGAGTGGGCCATCGACGGCTTCGAGGATCGTTGAGCACTGCAATCGTTCGCAGCCTGAATAAGCGAGATCCTCAAGTCCTGCTCGGGCGCACCCGAGCGGGACTACGTGTTCCAGCTCGAACGATTGGTTTTGAACCAGGCCGCAGGGGGCGTTCCTCTTTCAATGGCGAGCCGCTTGCCTCGTTTTTTCGAGGAAGGCAGCCAGTTCGGAAGCCCTAGACTAGCCGGCACTTGAGCCATGGCACAGAGTCTGTCGAGCTGGGATGAGATTGCTCGGTCTGTCAGAGACCGGTAGGCGTCAGCAAAACCCTCAACAATCTCAAGCTCTGCAAGGATGCTGTGGTGGGTTTGATGCTGGCCGGAGCGGGCTAGGACTCTTGCGAGATTCAGAACCTTCGTCCGCTGGTTCTGTATTTTCCAATGAGCCTTAGGCATCCGAGCCTCCGATGTGATTGAGATAGCTGTAGATGAAGACGGTCTTGTCATCATAACGAACCCTGACGAGGTCCCGTGAGCGACCTTGTTCATGACACCGCACGTACAGCGCTCGCGCTAATGCTTCAGCTGAACCGAGCAGCTTTGTTTTGGTTGGGATCTCGAAGAGGACCTGCGGCGGGTCCACCGTGCTGTCCAGAACGTCTATGCGAAACTCAGTCATCGCTAGACGCGAAACATTGCTCGTAGCTGCGGCAGAGGACATCGAGAAAAGCGATTTCCTGCTCCAAGCCGCGGATCTCGCGTTCGATCCTACACAGGGCGTCAGAAGGCACTCCAGCCGAGTCCGAGCAATCTCGGTGTGATGCGCAGGCAATCACTCGGGGCGAAAACTCGGGGACGCTTGGCAAGCCTTCTGGCATGTGCGTGTATCTCTCCGCCTGGCGATCACCGCACTCTCTTGGTTAACAAACCGTTAATCAGAGCCAAAGGGCGTCAAAGACCAAGGTGATGCGCGACTGCTCCACCAAGCTAAGAATCGCGAGTACAACGACAGTCGGGGTCTCCGGCTCCTACCCTTCTGGTGGACAACCTGATCAGCAGGTATAGTTGTTCGGGTGAGTAGCAGTGCTGCCGCCACTTTCCCCTCAACTGCAATATCCAGGAACATGAAAAGACAAACGCGACCGTTCGCGGTCGAAATTAAAGGCGTGCGCAAGCGCTCGGGTAAGAACCTGTTTGGCCGGCTACCGTCCCATCACGGCGACGCGCAGCCACGAGGCGCTAATCAGGATCTCGCCGCCATGTGGGCGAGCTTCGGGCAGATTACCAACGATGGCGCACACAACGACGTCGCTGTGCTTGATCGCGCTACACCCGTGTCTCCGATTGTCGAGCGGAAGCTCCGAGTGCTTCCTGACCTTCGCGAGGTAGTCAGCAACGAGGCGCCTGTTCTCAAGAAAGCGCGGCGTCGTAGATCAGCGAAGCCGGAGCAGGTGCTTGAACCCGCTTATCACGAGATGACGAGTTAGAGATTCAAGTGGATGCAG